>NZ_NTLW01000056.1:0-7518 GCF_002632075.1 Pseudoalteromonas sp. ESRF-bin5
GTATGATTTTGCAACGCTGTCTAGCCCGTTGCGCGCTAAATTACTTCTGCGATTAATAGCCTGAAACTCGGCATAAGAATATTCGGTAGTAAATAGGACCGGTTCTTTTACTGTTTTAGGAATATAAAATTGATCGTTTACTGTTACCTTTTTATGCACAGGAGTTTGTGCCATAGGCGTTAATGTATTTTCGCCATTTTTTATAATAAGTGCATATCCGTAATCGGGCTGCGCTAAATAGGGAAGTGTACCTCGTTGATAGCTAATGGTTGGATCCAACCAATAGCGTTTGCCTTTGTACTCAAGAGTTACAATTACGTGGTTAAAAACGCTTGCTGTGGCCGGTAGTTCTATTAAGCGCTTCGTTTCTTCTGTATCTACAAGAGCAGGGTATGCCTCTATTTTCATCGCTTCTAATAATGAAATGAGTAGAGTTGTTTTATCTTTACAGTCACCATAACGAAGAGATAGCGTTTCTGAGGCAGGTGTTGGCTGATGAGAATTGGTGCCCATTTCTAAACCTAAATAGCGTATTTCGTCTTGGCTAAAGCGTAATGCTGCGGCAATCCTATCGGATGTATTGGTATGCTGTGCCTGTATAGATTGCGCTATGGCGTTAATACTACTGGGTGTTTCGATTGCTGACTCATAAAGTGGTAATGCCCAATTAACAACTTCGTCCCAACTATTATATTCAGAGAGATAAACTTGCATGTATGGGTTGTACCAGGTGGGTGTTTCAGAGTCTTGCGTGAGTAAAGGGGCTTCGAACTCTGATATAGAGTAGTCCGTACCGTATTGGTTTTCAGTCTGTTTTGTTTCGGCAGTGCCATTTATGGTTTTTATATTAAGAGGTGTTTTTTTACCCCATAAAACACGCATATACTGTTGCACTACGGGCACTGACCACCTTAGTGTGCGCCGAGTACTAAATTTATTGGCATAGATAGGATTACTGCCGGTAACACTGTAGCTATAATCGAGCATATCTCCGCTTCGCATATCGTCAACAATGATATTTAAAGAAAGCCTTCCGTTATAAATTTTATCAGCTAATTCAGGCTCGCTCTGGATAACAGATAACCTTGCAGTTGAAAGCTTATCTATGTGCTTACCATCTCTAATTATGGAGAGTGTGTGCAATATTAGGGTCTGATAGCTTGGGTCAAAATCGAGGCTTAACTGGCTTATATAGTCAACGCCACTTTGATTAAGTGCTTGCATTACTAGGCGTGTGTATCGTTGTTGCTTTTGACGTTCAGGAACATAAGTTTGGTTGTCGAGTAATAGATAAAGTGTGCCATCGCGCACTTTTGCCATATCACTTTTTTGGGGCTGTTTTACGTCATGTAGGGTGACCCAATTACCAGGCGCATCTATTTTATATTGCGTAGCATAAGCTGGTGCATTACATAGAAATAAAACACATGTTAGTAGCCAATAAATAGGGTAAAGAAATGTCCGTTTCATTTTTAATTCTTATTATTTGTTATTAATGCATACCACTTATAGGTTTATATAGTGGCCTATTTTTAATCGATATTATCATACAGATTGAATTGTGAAGAGCTTTAGTAATGCGTTATTTTTAAATACTCGCCTGCTTTAATTTTAATTAAATAAACCTTTCTTCAATGTGTTTATGGGAGAATTTACGACTATTTATTTATACCTTAAAGGGCGCAGCTGCAGTAAAAATTATTAAACATAACAATATGCTCGATATCAATAAGGCCTTTTAAGTTACCGATACAAAATTAAAAAGCATTATTTAAAATGCAGTGTTTATGAAATAAAGCCTAACGTTTTTATTGGTTTATATAATAAACAGCGTGTTGTACCGTTAATATATTCTCTTTGCAAAAAAAATATAGTGAATTGATTGCATTTTAAGCGACTTCTATGGTGATGTTCGCTTTAAGTAATGCTATACTCCCGCCGAATAATTTATCGACTTTATTAAGAGTAAAATAATGGCAGATTTATCGAAGTACAGAAACATTGGTATTTTCGCGCACGTTGATGCGGGTAAAACCACTACTACTGAGCGTATCCTGAAGCTTACAGGTACTATCCACAAAACAGGTGAGGTTCATGATGGTGAATCTACTACCGATTTCATGGATCAAGAAGCTGAGCGCGGTATTACTATCCAGTCTGCGGCAGTAAGCTGTTTCTGGAAAGATCACCGTTTCAACGTTATCGATACTCCTGGACACGTTGACTTCACAGTTGAAGTTTACCGTTCACTTAAAGTATTAGATGGCGGTGTTGGTGTATTCTGTGGTTCTGGTGGTGTTGAGCCACAATCAGAAACTAACTGGCGCTACGCGAACGAATCAGAAGTTGCACGTATTATTTTCGTAAATAAATTAGACCGTATGGGTGCTGATTTTTACCGTGTAACTGAGCAAGTACGTAAAGTACTTGGTGCAGTACCATTAATCATGACTTTACCAATCGGTATTGAAGATGATTTTGTTGGTGTTGTAGACGTATTAGAGAAAAAAGCATACGTTTGGGATGACACTGGTCTTCCTGAAAACTACGAAATCACAGACGTTCCTGCAGACATGGTAGAAAAAACTGAAGAATACCATGAAATGCTTATCGAAACTGCTGTAGAGCAAGACGATGACCTAATGGAAGCGTACATGGAAGGTGAAGTACCTTCTGTTGAAGATATCAAACGTTGTATCCGTAAAGGTACTCGTGACCTTGCGTTCTTCCCAACGTTCTGTGGTTCTGCATTTAAAAACAAAGGTGTTCAACTTGTACTTGACGCTGTTGTTGATTACTTACCGGCTCCTACAGAAGTTGATCCTCAACCTCTTATGGACGAAGAAGGTAATGAAAACGGCGAGTTTGCAATTGTTTCTGCAGACGAACCTTTCAAAGCGCTTGCATTTAAAATCATGGATGACCGCTTTGGTGCATTAACATTCGTACGTATCTACTCTGGTAAGCTTAACAAGGGTGACACTATCCTTAATGCGTTTACTGGTAAAACAGAACGTGTTGGCCGCATGGTAGAAATGCAAGCTGACGAGCGTAAAGAGTTAACTAGCGCACAAGCTGGTGACATCATTGCAATCGTAGGTATGAAGAACGTGCAAACTGGTCACACTCTTTGTGATCCTAAGCACCCAGTAACACTTGAACCAATGGTATTCCCAACTCCAGTAATCTCGATTGCTGTACAGCCTAAAGATAAAGGCGGTAATGAGAAAATGGGTGTTGCTATCGGTAAAATGGTTGCAGAAGATCCATCTTTCCAAGTTGAGACTGATGAAGATTCAGGCGAAACTATCCTTAAAGGTATGGGTGAGCTTCACTTAGATATCAAAGTAGATATCCTTAAGCGTACTTACGGTGTAGACCTTATTGTTGGTCAACCACAGGTTGCTTACCGTGAAACTATCACTCGTGAAATCGAAGATAGCTACACGCATAAGAAACAATCTGGTGGTTCTGGTCAGTTCGGTAAAATTGATTACCGCATCAAGCCAGGCGAAGTGGGTTCAGGCTTCACGTTCACATCATCAGTTGTTGGTGGTAACGTACCTAAAGAATTCTGGCCTGCAGTTGAGAAAGGCTTTAAATCAATGATGCAAGAGGGTGTGCTAGCTGGCTTCCCTGTACTTGACGTTGAAGTAGAACTTTTCGACGGTGGCTTCCACGCCGTGGATTCATCTGCAATCGCATTCGAAATCGCTGCTAAAGGCGCTTTCCGTCAATCGATCCCTAAAGCGGGCGCACAACTTCTTGAGCCAATCATGAAAGTTGACGTGTTCACGCCAGAAGATCACGTTGGTGATGTAATCGGTGACCTTAACCGTCGTCGTGGTATGCTAAGCGACCAAGAAGCTGGTTTAACTGGCGTTCGCATTAAAGCTGACGTACCGTTATCAGAAATGTTTGGTTACATCGGTTCACTACGTACTATGACATCAGGTCGTGGTCAGTTCTCTATGGAGTTCTCACACTACGCACCATGTCCAGCTAACGTATCTGAAACGGTAATCGCTGCAGAAAAAGAGAAAAAAGCTGCTAAGTAATTAGCCTTTTAAACTCTAAAAAAACCCGCACATGTTGCGGGTTTTTTATTGGTTAAAATTTTTTCTAGCTTCTGTGAAATCTATAGTTAGCATATATTTTAAGCATAAAAAAAGGAGCGCTTAGCGCTCCTTTTTAGTGTGATGGTACGGTTAATTAAACCTTCTAATTAACTTTGCTTTGAGGGTTTTGATTTTTAGCTTACGAACACGATGAAAACGTTGTACTGGCATTGTTGTTAATTGCTCTGCTGGTAGTGCTGGCAAAGCTTCAGGGTATTGCCCTTTGCTTGGTACTGATACTGTTTGTAAATGTACTTTAAGTGCAGCGAGTGTTTTGCTGTTATCGACTTCACTAGGGCATATAAATATACCTAGTTTTCTGAGCGCTACACCAAACTTAATACTACTCGAGTAACGAACAATTGGAGCTGCAAGTATCAGCCCTAATAAAATAGGTGATAACCACCAGAAAAATACAGGGGTAAAGTAATAAGCAACCCCGCCCCAAACAACTGCAACTACAGTTGAAAATAGTGTATAGCCAAAGGCTTCTTTCCACGACACCATACGGCCTTCTCGCGGTTGAGCATCCCACGTTACTTTTTTACCTAAAAATACACATACTACAAAGTAAGCATGAAAAACCATCATCAGCGGTGCCACAATAACGGCAAACAAAGTTTCGATAACTGAACCAGCTATGAGTTTAATTGACCCACCAAAACGCTTATTTCTGTGGACTAGGGTAACAATGATCCCCATTAACTTAGGCATTAATAAAATAATAATGGTTAAATAAAGTAATGAGTCAATTAAATCTGTTTTAGCTATTTGCCATGTAGGGAATAACTGATAAGCACGATTAAAATAGACATCACTGTTTAATGCGCGGGTAACGGCATCAATAGTACTTAATGCGAGCATTGATAGCCAAATAAGCGACGATATATATGCTGTAGCACCCAGTAAAAAATGAAACTTACTCATAAGCTTTAATTTATTTGATGACAATAAACCAAGGTGTTGAATATTGCCTTGTACCCAGCGCCTATCACGAATTGCGTAGTCTAATATATTGCTTGGGACTTCTTCATAGCTACCTTCAATTTCAGATAACAACAATACATCCCAATCAGCTGAGTGAAGTAAAGAAGCTTCAACAAAGTCGTGGCTGAGAATTTCACCACCAAAGGGCGCATTCCCTTTTAATGTTGGCAAACCACAACATTTAATAAAGGCATCGACCCTTATGATTGCGTTATGTCCCCAGTAGTTAGCTTGATCGGTTTGCCAAAAAGCAGAGCCAGTAGCTAGCATGGGGCTGTAGAGTACCGATGCGAATTGTAAAAAGCGACCAAAAAAAGTATCTTGGCGAACCGGAATAGGGATTGTCTGAATAAGACCTGCTTGTGGGTTATTTAGCATGCTAGTTGTTAGCTCAAGCATACACTTGCCAGTCATTATACTGTCTGCATCGAGTACAATCATATGATCGTATTTACTACCCCAGCGTTCACAAAAATCCGTTAGGTTGCCTACTTTGCGGTGTTTATTGTCTTCACGGCGGCGATAAAAAATATGTTTGGCAGTATCTCCTAAGCGCTCGCACATTGCGTGCCATGCATTGAGTTCATTCTCGGCTATCTGCGGGTCTTGTGTATCGCTTAGTAAGTAAAAATCAAAGTGTTCGAGCTGTCCGGTCTCTTTAAGCGACGCAAGACTTACTTCAAAACCAGCAATTACACGGTGGGTGTCTTCGTTGTAAATAGGCATTACAACCGCTGTTTTTTGCTTAGCAATAGCTTGGGCGTGAATCGCGATTGGTTTTATGCGCTTTAAGGTAAGTGGATCGATACGAAATAGCTGTAATACAAACCCTATTGTGCCACTACAAAATGCCGTCACTATCCATGCAAATGTAATAGAAAATAAGACAAGCAGTGCATACTCAAGCAACGTCATGCCGTTTGAGTTAAGTATGTCGAACATGATTGATATGCCATAGCCTGATATGAATATAGCGGCAATTGCAAAAAGCCATACACGAGCTGTTTTAAATGGCATTGTCGTTCCCTTTTTTTGCTTACTTGATGTCATTTGGATACCAAACATAGCTCCATACCTCACTAATGTCTTTGTCACGTAGTTTTAACGATAAGCGCATATCGACGGGGTTGTCGTCTTGTGGTGCAATTTTAAAAGCAACACGCCAGCCGTACCCTTCAGGCAGCTTTTGAACGGATACATCACTTACTTCACCCGTAGTAAGCTGAATATCTGCATTTAACTTAAGTTGTTCAGAGAGAGCATTTAGAGCAGGGCCTGAAAAATCAACAGTGAATTGACGATGACTTTGTGGTGGCGGGTTATCTTCACCGGGCAATGCCGCGCTGCCGATACGAGTACGAACTACATGTGCTTTTTCATGTTTGTTTAAACTGCTATTAAACGTACTCATTTTGTAGCTAAGTTTTAATGAATCACCTGCTTTGAAGGGGTTTTCTGGTACCCAGTAGCTAACAATGTTGTCGTTTGTTTCGGTATCTGTTGGAATTTCTACTAGCTCAACACGGCCATTGCCCCATTCACCCTGAGGTTCAATCCACAGGCTTGGGCGATCATGGTAATGTGCTTCTATATCAAAATAGTTATTAAAGTCACGGTCGCGCTGCGCAAGCCCAAAACCTTTAGGGTTTTCGTACGCAAATGACGTAACACTCAGTTGCGATGGATTATTCAGTGGGCGCCATACCCACTTGTCATCCTGTGATTGAGTTAACAAACCATCAGAGTCATGCACCTCAGGACGATAATCATCAAAAAATTTTGTGCTATTTTCACCATGATAAAACATGCTCGTTAGTGGTGCGATGCCTAACTTTTTCACGTCTTTACGGGCAAATATTTGCATGTCTATTTTAACGGTTGTGTTGGTAGTAGGGTCAATATTAAATTTATAAGCGCCAGATACTGATGGGCTATCAAGTAATGCAAACAGTACAATGCTAGTTTGTTCTGCTGTCGGTTTTACTAGCCAAAACTCTTTAAACATAGGGAACTCTTCGCCAGATGCAAGCGCTGTATCAATTGCTAATCCGCGAGCTGAAAGGCCATAAACTTGGTTTGGACCTACAACACGGAAATAAGAAGCACCTTGAAACACCATAATCTCATCTTTATAAGTATTAGTATTTAAAGGGTAGTGAAGCCTAAAACCTGCATGGCCAAGCTGTGTATTGGTTGTGCTTTTAGTTAACTCATCTTTTAGCGGTGCAGCCGTTCCATCGTAATTATAAAAGTCAGTATTAAAGGGAAGTCTGCTGTGTTTTGAGTCGCTATCAACAGTATTTATTGTCACCGGTGTTTTGTATAAAAAACCAGGATGAAATAGCTGTAATTCATACAAACCATCATCTTTCCAAACAGCTTGATCTTGCTTAAAACGAATGGAGCGGTAATC
>NZ_NTLW01000121.1:0-3728 GCF_002632075.1 Pseudoalteromonas sp. ESRF-bin5
GAGATTATTCGCAGAAATGGCCCGTGGAAGAATGTTGATGCTGTTGAATACGCAACGTTAGAGTGGGTCAATTGGTTTAATAATCAACGCTTATTATCTTCAATTGGGTATATTTCACCAGCTCAATATGAAACAGACTACTATGATAATTTAAACGAGTCAGGTAAAGTGGCCTGACTTAAACAAACTGGTCTCCGATGAACTCGGGGCGATTCAAACTTTGTAAAAGAAAACCCTTCTCTATCTTTTGGAATGGGTTTGAATGGATCTTTGTAAGGGTCTGAACGAGCTTTGCTATTCATATTTTGATTTAATTTATCGTTATTTTGAGCATGCCCATCTATTAAAACTCCTGCCACCGTGCAACCACTTAAGTACACACTTATTAATAGTGTTAATAATAATTTCATAGTTTCATCCTCTAAAAGCATGGATTTATACTATACGTTTATAAAATTAAGACTGTAAAAAGTTGTAAAACCAATTTAAATACACCTGTAAATACATTAAGTAAAAGTGATAAACCAATGTGTACATTTTACTAAATATGATCTAAATCAACCTAAAATAAAAAACAATACATTGATTTTAAATGTTTTTATAATTGGCGTGGCAATTGCTTTTGTAAGTTAAGTTTTTTAATAGAGAATCGCAATGGAATTTGATTTACAGTGGAATGAAATCTTAGATAACTTAATTCATTTAGGTATTGCCTACGCCCTAGCCTTGCCAATGGCCTACGATAGAGAGCGAAGTAAAGACGGCGCTGGACTAAGAACATTTCCGTTAGTAGCAGTTGCATCGTGTGGGTATGCACTTATAGCCATGTCGGTACTAGACTCATCTGAAGCACAATCTAAAATGTTACAAGGAATAATAACAGGTATTGGTTTTATTGGTGGTGGCGCAATTTTGAAAAATAACCAGTCAACATCAGGTACTGCGACAGCAGCGAGCATATGGAATATGGGATTAATTGGTATTGCTGTAGCAAATAACCGATATGAAGTAGCCATTTTGCTAGCTATTATTAACTTTATAACGCTCAGGTATGTAAAAAAATTGAAGTAATATAGCTTAAAAGTAAAAACCCCATCGTTATATATGGGGTTTTAAATAAAAATATTTTTTTGGTCTTTACAAAAAAGCATTTCCACTTTGTTTTAGCGTTACTGTTTGTGCTTGCGCACTTTTAATTAATAACCCGCAACGTAAATCATATTTAGAAATGACAATTTTATCAATAGCGCTTGTGTTGTAATTTACCACTTTATTTTCACAGCGCAGTTGAACCTTGCTAAGTGGCATTGTTGACTCAAGCACAACCTCACTTTTAGACAGTAAAGGCATAACAGCTTGATCTGTCTCAATAGCTATTTGTTGGTTTATATCGCCTGAATTTTTATAAATATCATTAACTTGAGCTAGCAACTGCTGCTTGTTTTCATCTGTAAAAACAAAGGCTTTAATATTTCCTAGGGCATCAATTGCATCATAAGCGCGCACGTAGTCCTGTTTAGATATAAACCATTGCAAAGCATTTTTTACCACTCGCACTTTAATCTGATCTGGTAAATTATCTCTAAATAAAAATGCATTATTAATATGTTTATCAAAGCCAATCCAATCTTGGGTAAAGTAGCTATGCTGACTTTTTAGCCATGAAAGTAATACTATTTCAACAGTATTTTTAGCATGGTCGCGTTCTAGCTCTATTATTTTAATTTGCGCTTCGTCTAATTTTTTTTCATTAATTAGATTACTTGCCGTTTCATAATCATTAAAAAAGCCATGCGTTGCTTTGTCGTTAGTGTACCCCAAGTGCAGGTTTTGAGAAGTCACTGTAATAAGCTTGGCACTAGGCACAGCTTTACCATCGACCTGAGCACTCTTGTAATTTAGTTTTGACACATACTCAACAACTTCTCTTTTGTATTTGTCTTGCCCGATAGATGCAACAATTTCTATATCACTAACCTGACCGCTTTCATTCACAACATAACTACTTAAATTTAAGCCTTCAAAGCGTGACACACGAGAAGATGTATTTGTTTGTTTATTGTAGTTGTCCTTAACAACTTCAGCTGGCACAAAATCTGCCATTACTGGCACACAAGTTAACGCAGGTAATATAGAAAGAGCTATAGAGAGTTTTTTCATTTGATTATCCATCCTAGAACGCAAAGTAGCTATTATAGAAACAAACATTATAAAAAGATGCAAGCTTATATTTATAACTAACCAAAATTTAACTATAGGCTAATAAATATAAAAAAGGCGCTTTATTAAGCGCCTTGGGTTTCAAGTATGTGTGCTTAAAACATATCTTGATAGGAGTGGGTTGTATTAAACGAAATTGCTTTATCAAAACCAGGAAGCTCTATTCCGTCTTCGCCAATTACAATGTCGTTATCGTCAATGGCGCCATCACCAAAACGATATACTAATTCGTACTTACCAAGGTCAGCTTGCGCTTTATAGGTATTTTGCAAAGCAACAACGGATGTATTTTTATAAGCGTAATCACTCATCGCTTTATCACCATGGCGCTTAGCAAGCATTTGTAGTGTTACTTTAGCGCTAAGTACTGTAGCTGTGGCGTTATTACCGCCAAAACCTTTTGAGTTTATAAAGGCGATGTCCATGTCGCCACAGTCGTAATGGCTGTTACGTATATCTAAGTGATCTGCATAAACATCGTCGGCCACTTTATCTATGGTAGTAATACCCGGCATAATATTATGGCTAAATACCCCCAGCGCAATAGCAAGTTGATCGCCACTTGCGGGGGCAATTGTATGCCCTACATAAGCTTTTGGCGCCGTTACTTTCCAGCTATCAATGGCAAAGGTTTGTGCCACTTTATGGTAAATAAGAGATTCTGTTACTCTATTTTGCGGCGTGCTAGAACCATGCGCTAAAATAAAGCTACGCTTTTGTAGCGCCTCTTTACCCAATAAGCTTGTTGCCAATGCCGCAGATTTAGCCATTGTAATGTAGTTACCCGGACCCGGTGAGGTGATTGATTTTTTAATGCCATCGGCATTTACAAATACATCAGGTACTGAGCCCATAATATCTGCACCAAGCTCAAGTGCTAATGCATCATCCATTAAAATAGTGACTTGTGCGCCTTCACCTAATGTAAAACCACAGTTTTCGCCAAATGGGCGGCTGCTTTTACGGTAATCGGGCTCTTGTTCACTACTTAAGTTATCTAAACGGCGCAGGCCTTCAACATTTGCAAGGGCGCTCATATTACCAAAGCCTTCTACCACTTCAGGCGTAATAGCGCATTCAACACTTGCTACCACCGCAACACGGGTGCGCCCTGCTTGAATATCGTTTACTGCAGCGCGTAAGTTATATAAAAATGTGGCACATGCACCCGAGGTAGAAAACGTAGTACCTACATTACCTGTAACGTAGGCGTTTATAAAATCAGTCGACATCGTGTTTAAGCCAAGTGCTAATTGCTTTGTACTAACACGATCGCCTTGCTGGCGTGCTTTAACTAAACCGCCTAATCCTTTGTCGTCCATTTGGCCAATAACCGAGGCTGAATAAGTACCAATTTTATCTGGCTCTACGCTATTCATTATGCGTTGCCAATCAAGGCCTGTTGATTTAATCGCATCGTTTGCAGCAAATATGGTGGCTTGCAAACCGCGTGGCTGATAACGGCTGTTATACATAATTGATGGATCAAACCCGGTAGGAAACTGCCC
>NZ_NTLW01000154.1:0-8446 GCF_002632075.1 Pseudoalteromonas sp. ESRF-bin5
TTAAAGCACGGTCTAGCGTTTTACGCTCCCACGGCTCAAGCCCTTTTAAAAACTTGTTGTACGCGTTGCGCTCTTTATTCGTTACCGTGAAACGGTCATTTTCGTCATAAAAATCAGTAATATCAGGGTTTTTCTCAACCCATGTTTTTTTACCTTCTGCACGGTTACGCTCAACAAATAACGATGTTGGTTTGTCAGCTTCAATATCACGTAGGCGGCTGTAATCTATATCTGGATTTTTAGTATCTAAACGCAGTTGATACACTTTATCCAACGAGATATCTACATGGTCGGTAGTGTAAAACCAGCCGCGCCAAAACCAATCTAAATCAACACCTGACGCCTCTTCCATAGTACGGAAGAAATCAGCGGGGGTAGGGCGCTTGTATTTCCAGCGCTGTGCGTACTCTTTAAATGCAAAGTCGAATAAATCGCGGCCTAAAATCACTTCACGTAAAATATTAAGCGCGGCAGCAGGTTTAGTGTAAGCATTAGGGCCTAAGCGAAGTACGCTATCTGATTGCGTCATAATAGGCACCTGAACTTCAGATTTCATATACGATACAATATCACGAGGCTCAACACCCCAAGGAATAGTAGGATCCCATTCACGTCCAGCAACACCATCTAAAAAGCTATTTAAGCCTTCATCCATCCACGTCCACTGACGTTCATCAGAGTTAACGATCATTGGAAAGTAAATATGGCCAACTTCATGAATCACAACGCCAATCAAAAATCGTTTTTCAGACTGAGAATAGGTGCGTGTACCGTCATCTTGTAACTTAGTACGCGGACCATTAAAGGTAATCATTGGGTATTCCATACCACCTACCGGACCATTTACCGATTGTGCAGTTGGGTAAGGGTAATCAAACGAATACTTTGAATACACTTCCATTGTGTGCACAACAGATTCAGTAGAATACTTTTTCCATAAGTCACCGCCCTCTTTAGGGAAGAAAGACATGGCCATAACAAGTGGTTGAACATCACCGCCTTGTTGGTAACCTTTTGCATCCCACATAAATTTGCGTGAAGACGCCCATGCAAAATCACGCACATTGTCGGCTTTAAATCGCCATGTTTTCGTTTTGTCTGTGCCTTCTTTTTCGTTTTCGAGTGCTTCTTCTTCGGTCACGATAAACACAGGACGCTTAGCAGTTTCAGATTGCTTTAAACGTTTACGCTGCGTGCTTGTAAGTACCTTGCTTGGATTATCTAACTTACCCGTCGCCGATACAATGTGATCAGCGGGTACTGTAATTTCTACGTCGTAATCGCCAAATTCAAGCGTAAATTCACCTGAGCCTAAAAAGGCTTTATTCGTCCATGCTTCGTAATCTGTGTACGCCGCTAAACGCGGGAACCACTGGGCAAGTAAAAATATATCGTTGCCATCTTTTTCAAAATGCTCATATCCTGAGCGTGCGCCAACAGCATCTTCTTCAACAATATTGAACGCAAAGTCCATGCTGAACTCAACTTCTTTACCTGGCTTTAATGGCTCATTCAAGTCAATACGCATTAATGTATCTACGATTGTTACACGTAGTGCTTTACCGTCTTCGTCTTTAACATTGCTTATTGCAAAGCCAAGTTCGTTGTCACTCATAAATTGCTGGCGACGTAACTGCCCTAGGCTCAGTTTTGCGGGCTTTTGCGCAGGCAGGCTTTGTAACGTGCTTTTAAAGTTTTTAGTGGTTTCAGCAATTGAATCACTTTTAAAAATATTTTGGTCTAACTGTAACCATAAATATTTTAATGTATGCGGTGAGTTATTTTTATACTCAATGCTCTGGCTTGCACTAAGACGACGCTTTTTTTCATCTAACTTCACGTCAATATCGTAGTTAACTTTTTGCTGCCAGTAATTTTCACCTGGTTCACCCGCAGCACTGCGGTAAACATTTGGTGTCGGCAATGCTTCATCTAACTGACGAAACTTATCAACAAACGAGCCTTTTGTTTGTTCAACTGAAGACGCAATAGCACTACCCGACATTACCATTGGCAATAAAAGAGCACTAAGCGTAAGACTTATTTTTTTCATTGTTAGTCCTAAAATAATTTTGTGATCATACTGTGTCAAATGTAGCCGTTTTCTTCAATTAAATAGCGACCAAACACCCTATTTTTAGGGTGATATTCACTAAAGTTTTGTACGCACAAATAACAATAATTTGTTAGCTATTTTAATTCATTTAAAAATGTAAAGGGGGTTTACAAATTTTAAACCGACTAGAGCATTAAAACACTCACGTATTAGCCAACTTCAGGTCAAGTTCATCAAATGAGATTACAGTGGAGTTAAGTGAGATTTTAAAGGTCCACGCTATGAAATTCTATATTGTAAAAAAGGCAAACAAACTAGACGCAATTCCTGCTGAAAAAGAACTACTTGAGCGCTATAAAGCTGACCATTATTCTTATGTAGATATTGTGTCGGCCTGCAACAAAGAAGATGCGCTAAAGCGGCTAACCACTGAACAAAAACACAGTAAAAAACAGCTCATAATTGGCGTAAATATTGCGGTGTTTTCACTAATTTTAATTATTTGTACGATAAATTGAAATTACCGTAGTTTTTGGTTGATCTTTGTAGTCATTTGTATTTAAAATCGCCCACCTTTTTATTTGAGGCAAATAAATAACGACTATTTATCCTCAAGTATTATCGATTACAAGTAAGAAATGCGGTGGGCTCATGGATTTTTATATCCTAAAAAAACAACAAGAACTAATTGCAATCCCAGCCAACGAAAATAGCTGTAAGCAGTACCTAGATTCAGGTTATTTTTACATTGATAAAGTAGCTGCTTGTAACGAAACTAACGCACTTAAAAGACTACAATCCAAACAAACTAAAACGTTAAAAAAACCTCTACTCATCGCATTGATTGCTTTGCCAGTAATTTTTGGCATTTGGTACAGCTTAAGCTAACTGTTTAGTTATACTGAGGCTTGCATCTTTAGCAGCCTTGGGTATATTGGCGCTCTTACTGGTTTTTAAGAGCGCGACATGAAAGTCCTTCATACCTCCGATTGGCACCTTGGCCAACAATTTTACGAACACGACCGCCGTGTTGAGCATCAAGCATTTTTTACCTGGTTACTTGCCACACTTGTTGAGCAGCAAATAGATTTGTTATTAGTCGCAGGCGATATTTATCATACGGCAACACCCAGTGCCAGCGCCGAAAACCAACTTTATCAGTTTATAAAAGACGCCAAAAAGCTTTGCCCACAGCTGCATGTAGTTATTATTGCTGGCAATCATGACTCTGCAAATCGTATTTTAGCGGCTCAGCCTTTACTTGCTCAATTTGATACCCACGTAGTAGGGCGTTTTGATGTATCAGCGCCTGGCGATATTATTATAGAAATAAATACTAATAATAAACGCGCTGTAATTGCTGCTATGCCTTTTTTGCGCTCAAGCGATGTCAGCTCACTAAGCCAAACAAAAAACGGCCCTAGCTATGCACAGGGCGTTGCAAATGCATATGAGCTTGCTTTAGAGCATGCCTATAAAATTAATGAGCAAAATTCACCGTTAATAGTAATGGGGCACTTACACGCTAAAGGCGGTGACATATCAAGCGATTCAGAGCGCAACTTAGTGATAGGTGGTGAAGAGTCTATTTCAGCCAATGTGTTTGGCAATAAAGCCAACTATGTAGCTCTAGGCCATTTACACAAAGCGCAACAAGTTGCTAAAAACGAGACTATTCGCTACAGCGGCACGCCTATTCCCATGTCGTTTTCAGAACGTAACTATACTCACCAAGTTAATGTTGTCGAATTTAAAAGCGATAAAAAACAGAGTATTAGCACAACTGTAAACCCCCTTTACATTCCTCGCTCGGCCGACGTTATTATTTTACCAAAAGGGGAGTGTGTGCCACTGAATGACTTATGTGAACAAATTAAAGCACTCGATACATCACAACATACTATTGCCCCTTATTTACGCGTAAAACTTAAATCAAGTGATACCGACACCACCTTCAGAGAACAAATAGAACAAGCACTAGAAGGTAAGCACGTAAAATTTTGCGGTATCGAACGCGTTCGTGAACAAACAACCCATACCGACAACGACACAGTATTTGAAGATTTAAGTGAAGTTGAAATGCTCAATCCGCTCAATTTATTAGAACAAGCCTTTGCAAATGATAAAGACATGGCAGGCCAGAGCGTACCCGATGAACTAAAAGTGCTTTTAAACGATGTAATAAGTGAGCTGACGGAGCAAGAGCAACTATGAAAATAACCGCAGTACGCATTCATAACTTAGCATCAATAGTAGACGCCGAAATCGACTTTACTCAAGCCCCACTAAAAGATGCGGGCTTATTTGCAATAACCGGCGACACCGGCGCGGGTAAAAGTACCTTTTTAGATGCTATTTGTTTGGCGCTTTACACAAAAACGGCACGCCTAAAAGGCGATAAAGGTAACCTGATTGATTTTAATGGCGACAGCATCAAATTAAACGATGCGCGTAACTTATTACGCCGTGGAAAATGGGAAGGCTTTGCTGAGGTTGACTTTGTAGGGCAAGACAAACACCTTTACCGCGCCCGTTATTCTATACAGCGCACCCATAAAAAAGTAACCGGTAAATTAAAAGTAGCCGAGCACACGTTAGTTACCCTACCAGATGAAACATTAATAGCCGACAAAAGCCAAACCTTAAAACAAATAGAAAGTAAAATAGGTTTAAGCTTTGAGCAATTCTCGCGTGCGGTATTATTAGCGCAGCACGAATTTGCTGCATTTTTAAAAGCAACTGGCGACGAACGCGCGCAATTATTGGAGTGCCTAACAGGCACCGACAAATTTAGCCTAATTGGTAAGCGTATTTTTGAACGTAACAAAGAGTTAAAAGATAAGTTTGATTTACTACAAGCAAGCCTCGCAAGCTATACCTTATTGAGTGAAGACGAATTAGCAATAAAACACACCACACTTAATGAGCTAAAACAGAAAATAGAACACACTAGAAAAACAATAATAAGCACAGAGCAAAACCTAAATTGGTACAAGCAAGCAAGTGCACTTGAGCTAGCACTTGAAGAGGCAACAAAAAGTCAGCAGCATGCTACCAACGAGCTTGCAAAAATTGCTCAACAGAGTGAGCAAGCAAAACAAGCACAAAGCGCACTTGAGATAAAAGATAACCGAAAACGACATGAGTATTTAACAGCGCAAAATAACACACTAAATAAACAAATAAGTGACTTAAAAACTATTGATCATGCAACGCTTATTGAAGAGCAAGCCGATGCACTTAAAACAAAACAAAGCAAATTAAAAACAGCGCAAGAGCAAAAGCAATCTGCTGAGCCAATTATTGTAAAAGCCCGCGAGCTCGACAGCCAGCTTGCTATACACGCACAAAGCATTACTAACCTTACTCAACAAAGTGAAAAAGAGCAGCAACAACTTAGCGAATTACAAATTCAGTTTAAACACAGCCAAACCGCGCTTGATGAAGCAACTAAGCTAAATACGCAGCATCAGCAATGGCTTACTGAACATACGCAGCTTAACCCGCTAGCGAATGATTGGAATTTTTACCAACACAGCTTTAATACATATTTAAGTGCCAATGAGCAAATAAAGGCAACCGCTTCTCAAAGCAAACAGCTGCTAGAAGAGCAAACTAAACACGCGACACAGTTAGCAGATCAAACTAAAAAAGTAGAACTACAAGAACAACAACTTGTGCATGAGCAGAAAGATCTCAACCAACTAAGTGAGCAACTACGTCAATTCAATATTGAGCAATGCGATAGCAAACTTAAAAATATTGAATATTTAAATGATCAGCGCTTGCGCTACCAACAGTTTAATCAAGAAATAAAACACAGCTCACAACAACAAGCCGCGGTTGCAGCCAAACTTGTAAACAGTGAGCAAACGCAAACAACATTGCAACAAAGCTTAGCTTCATGCGAACAAGCACTTAAACACAGCGAATACGCATTAAACCAAGCTCGCCTGCGTGCCAGCGAAAACGTAGAGCATTTACGCACTCAGCTTATTCCCAACGAGCCATGTGTAGTGTGCGGGGCAAAAGAGCACCCGTATTCAAGCAGCCACAGCCCGCAATTAATTAACCTAATAGCCGATTTTGAAGCAAGTTATAATCAGGCTAAGCAGCTACACGATAGCGCTCAAACTAAGCTGCATCAACATCAAACACAACATGCTGTACTTGTCACTGAGCACGCCCAGCACAGTCAGGCCATACAAAGCGCACAGGCAAAACAGCTAGAAATTAAAACAACAATGCAAGGAACGCGCACAGAGCTTAACGATTTAACAAAGCAGCAGCTTGATGAAACCCACGCCCAGCTCAACAACCAAAAGTCTCACTATTTTGAGTCGCAAAAACAGCAATCAGCCTTGCAAGAAAAGGTAAATCAGCAAACAAACGCCTTGAAAGCAGAGCAACAAACACAACAGCAATTGCATAATTTAAATAGTGAATTAACTAATAAACTAAGCCAAGTAAATACAAAGCACGCTGAGCTAACGTCGCAAATTAGCGATCTAACCACAACACTTAATGCACAATTTGAACACAGCAACTTTTGGCAACAGCTGCAAACTGGCTCGCTTAACTTAAATGATTTAAGCCAACAGGTTGAGCAGTATCAGCATACATATGCGCAACTTGAGCAAAGTCAAAAACAAATAGACACAGCCAATCAGCAATTACAGCAGCTTAAGCCACTAATAACTAAAAGCGAAAGTGCACTTAAAACGCTAAAAGATGATTTAGACAATGCTCAACAGCTACAAAATACAATCCAAAGTGAGCGCCTTGCGTTATTTAATAACGAGCAGATAAGCGTAAACGACTACCAAACAAAAATTAATGCCCAGCTTGAGCAATGCCAAGCTCAGTTAACTAACAGCCAGCAAACTTACGATAACGCTGTTAAAAAACGTGATGAGCATGCAATTGAGCTTAAAAACGCAGAGCTGCGTTTAGCCGAGCAAAGCACGGAGCTTAAAACACTTGAAGAGCGCTACAACGAATGGTTTAGCGACTTTAAAGCCAAGTACAGTGAGGCAACACATAAGCAGATCACAATTTTACTAACTTTAAGTAGTGAGCAAATTAAAGCCCATTTAACCCAGTTTGAGCAGCTTTCAGCTGCACTTTTAGATGCAAATGCTGCGCTTAAACAGCAACAAAGTGCGCATACAGATCACCAAAATACTAACAAGCCATCACAAAACCACGCTGAACTTAGCGAGCAATTAACGGCATTAAATACAAAGCAAACTGAGCAGCAAAATAGTTTACTTACCATTAATACCGCCATAGAGCAGCATAACCAAAATGCCAAAGCGCTTGAGGGTAAACAAACTGAGCTAGCCACCCTTAAAAAGCGAGTGGAACAATGGCACTTACTTAATAAAGTATTGGGCGATGCAACCGGTAAAACCATGCGTAACTTAGCGCAAACACAAACACTAAAAATATTACTGCATTACGCTAATAGCCACTTAAAAACCCTTAATAAACGCTACGAGCTTACAGCCATTGCGCAATCGCTCGATATTGCCATTATTGACCGCGATATGGCCGACGAACAACGCTCGGTTAATACACTCTCTGGCGGTGAATCGTTTTTAGTGTCACTAGCACTTGCATTAGGGCTTGCATCGCTTTCGTCAAACAAAGTACAAATCAACTCTTTGTTTATTGACGAAGGGTTTGGTACGTTAGATAGCGAAACACTCAGCGTTGCTATGGACGCGCTCGATTCGTTGCAAGCACAGGGCCGCAAAGTAGGGGTTATATCGCATGTGAGCGAAATGAGCGAACGTGTAGCCACGCAAGTTCATGTAAATAAGCAAAGTGGTGGATACTCCACTATTGAAGTTTTATAAGCTGATTAAAGGAGTTAAAAATGCCGACATTTACAGGCGAGCAAGCAACACATTACGATAGTCGCATTACCCGCTTAGTACCTGGTTATGAGCTATTACACCAACTTACCAATGCACAACTACTCGCTACGTTAGCAGACAACGCGCATATTTTAGTAGTAGGAGCCGGTACAGGTAAAGAAATACTCGCCCTTGCCGCGCTTAACCCTACTTGGCAATTTACCGCGCAAGATACCTCAAGTGATATGCTCGCAATTGCTAAACAAGCGTTTGAAGAACACGGCATAGCAAAGCGCGTTAACGTTATTGAAGGCGAGCTTGATAAGCTATCTACTAAGGCCGATGCGGCGGTATGCCTACTCGTAATGCACTTTTTAAAAGACGACGGCAGCAAAAAGCAGCTACTCAAAAACATTAAAGCTAATTTAAATAAAGGCGCAAACTTATTTATTAGCGATTTAATGAAACCCGAAACCGACTTTGAGCGCGAAGCACAAATTACTGTGTGTGCCGATTTAGGCTTAAGTGA
>NZ_NTLW01000199.1:0-12117 GCF_002632075.1 Pseudoalteromonas sp. ESRF-bin5
TATATAAATACCGGTATGGCGCACATAGATTTAACCGATTTAGTAACCGGTAAAGCCACATTTGCTGCTGATGTTCGCGAGCCAAAAGCGCTGGTGGCTATTATTGAGCGCCCGCCGGTAGTAGGTGGTGTGGTTAAATCGTTTGATGCCAGCGCCGCTAAAGCAATTAATGGCGTAGTTGATGTTATTGAAATGCCTGTACCAAAAGGCGCGCCTCAATTTCAGCCAAAAGGCGGCATTGCTATTGTTGCTAAAAATACCTGGGCTGCATGGCAGGCGCGTAAAGCACTAAACGTGGTGTGGGATGATGGTAAAAATGGCGATTATAATTCAGAGAGCTTTAAAAAGTCGTTACTGCAAACAGTGAATGAGCCGCAAGCGCATGTGCGCGAAAAAGGCGATACCACCAGCGTATTGGCTAAATCGAGCAATAAATTAGTTGCCGACTATTACGCGCCGCACTTAAATCAAGCACCTATGGAGCCACCTTGCGCCACGGCAATGTACAATAAAGACAGTGTAGATATTTGGGCTGCAACGCAAAACCCGCAAGCCGATATGAAAACTGTGGCTGCATTACTGGGTATGGACGAGAGTAAAATTAACGTGCATGTCACCATGTTAGGTGGCGGATTTGGGCGTAAATCAAAACCTGATTTTTCAGCAGAGGCCGCCTACATTTCAATGAAAACTGGTAAACCTATTCGCGTTCAATGGACGCGAGAGGATGATATTCAGCACAGTTTTTATCATGCGGTATCGGCTCAACATATTGAAGCGTCACTCAATGAAAAAGGTAATATTGAGGCTTACTTGCATCGCACGGCGTTTTCGCCAATTATGTCTACCTTTCAAGAAGGGGCATCTGCACCTGGTGGCTTTGAGCTAGACCTAGGTTTTACTGATAATCCAATTTTAGCACCCAATATGAAATTGGAACGAGGTGAAGCACCAGCAAAAGCCCGAATAGGCTGGATGCGCTCGGTCACAAATATTTTTCATGCTTTTGCTATTCAGTCATTTATTGCTGAAGCGGCGCACAAAGCAGGGCGCGACCAAAAAGACTATTTACTTGAAACCATAGGCCCTGATCGCATTTTAGATGTAACCGAGCAAAATGCCTCGTACGATAACTATGGCGCCGATAAAGACGTTTACCCATTAGATATTGGTAAATTACGCCATGTTATTGAAAAAGTGGCTGAGATAAGTAAATGGGGCCGAAAGCTGCCAAAAGGTCGCGGGTTAGGTATTGCAGCACACCGTAGCTTTTTAACGTATGTGGCAACAGTGGTTGAGGTAGAGGTATCGGACGCTGGTGATTTAAACGTGATTAAATCGTGGGTGGCTATTGATGCGGGTACGGTAGTAAACACCGATACCGTTAAAAACCAAACGCAAGGTGGTTCTATTTACGGTATTACCACTGCTATTAGCGACGGTATTACCTTTGATAAAGGTCGCGTACAGCAAAGTAATTTTCATGATTACCGCGTACCGCGTATGAGCGATTCACCTTTAGAGGTAGAAGTAGAAATAATACAAAGCGATGCGCCACCAGCTGGTGTAGGCGAGCCCGCAACGCCGGTTTACGCCCCTGCATTGTGTAATGCTATTTTTGCTGCCTGTGGTAAACGCATTAGGCAACTGCCTATAGGTAACCAATTAAAAGCGTAAATAACGTCCTTTTTTAGCCGTTAAACAAAAAAACCGCCAAATGGCGGTTTTTTTAGAAGTTAGCGATTAGTGAGTTTTTTCAAACTCATCTACTTCGCGCTCTGCTTCTTCTTTAGATTTACCATACTGCTGCTGAATTTTACCCACTAGCTCTGTACGGCTACCTTCAATTTTGTCTAAATCGTCGTCAGTAAGATCGCCCCATTTTTGTTGCGCCTTACCTTTAAGTTCGTTCCAATTACCTTTCATACGATCGCTGTTCATAAGTTTATCCTTACTTTAGGTTAGTGAATTGACTGTCAGTTATAAAGTAGCAAGCCTTGTACCAAGAGATAATAATGAATTTATTGTTCTTATTATTAGTTGGTTATATTTTTATGTTAGGTAGTATTGTTTTTGGTGTTGAGTTTTTATTAAAAATTATACATAGCAGTCTGTAATTATTTCTTAATTTTACTATTAAATATTTTATCTGATTTTATTTTTAAAAACATAATGTTAGGAGGGGTAGGTATAATTACCTATTTACTAATGGCTTATATAGGTCAATAGTTCTACTTGAAGTATCTATGCAGTATGTATGAAGTATATACAATTAACCTCTAGGATTATTAGTATGAACAAAATGAATAAACATATATTCACTTTTAGTGCGCTTACCATATTAACCGCGTGTGGTGGTTCTGAGCAAAAAGAGCAGCCAATACTCGATGCTGTTAATTCATCGGTTGAGTCTGTTTCACCTAAGCTTGTTGTAACCCAAGGTGTGATCACGGGCTTTGGCAGTATTTATGTTGATGGTGTTAAGTACAATACAGACACAAGTAACATAATGAAAAATGGTTTAAGCACTCAATTAAGCGCGCTTAGTGTTGGTATGAAAATTAGTTTTTCAGCACAAGAAAATGATTCAGGCGAATGGATTGCCCAAGATGTTGAATACGATACCGAAATTGAAGGCACTATACAAAGTATTGACCGCAGCACAGGCCAACTACTGATAGCTAATACGGTTGTCTATTATAACGACCTAACTCACTTTATTGATACGTCAGAGGCGCTCATTAGTGTGGGTCAAAGGGTTGAAATAAGTGGTTACCCGCAAGCAGATGGTACTTTTTTAGCATCGTACATTGAGGCCGATACGGATGTAAATAATGACGATCATGAATACACGGCAGGCATTGTGTCGAATTTAGATGAAGCCGCATTACAGTTTACTATTAACAATGTAGTGATTGACTACAGCTCAGCCGTACTTGATGGCTTATTGACAAACGATACCTACGTAAAAGTAGAGGGTAATTTACTTGGCGATGTTATGGTGGCAACAGAGGTTGATGCCAGAACAGTTGAAGAGTCATTAGATGTTGATGACGATAGCGTACTACGATACGAAATCGAGGGGTTAATTACGCAAATCAGCGCAACGTCTATGGGAGTTAATGGTCAAGTGTTTGACTTTGCTGATAATATTGACGTTGAAGGCACATTACTTAATGATTTAACCGTGGGTATGTTTGTTGAGGTTTACATTAATAACAATCAAGTCACTTCGGTTGAACTAAAACGCCCAGACTACTCGTCAGACGGAAAAGTAAAAGGCATTATTGAAGATATAGATTCTGTTAATAAAACGATTACTGTTAATGGTGTGGTATATGCAATTAACGAATTTAGCCGATATGAAGACGATGACGAGCAATACTTTAATTTTGATTCTTTAAATATTAACGATTACGTTGAGATAGCTTATTTGAACACGTCGCCGCTTTTAAGTGTTTTAAAAATAGAAAAAGAAGATCAAGACGAATATAACCAAGAATGGGAAATGAAAGGGCAGGTAACTGCTATTTTAAGCAATTCAATCACAGTTAACGGCGCTGAAATACAGCTAGATGCCAATGCAAAATACATTATTAATGATGTATTGGTTTCGTTAGAAACATTTTTAGCACAGCTTGTTGTGGGTGATCGTGTTGAAATTGAAGGTCAATACGATGCAAATAATGTGTTTGTACTTGGTAAAGTTGAACTTGAGAATGATGACGGTGATGACGGTGATGACGGTGATGACGGTGATGACGGTGATGACGGTGATGACGGTGATGACGGTGATGACGGTGATGACGGCGACAATGGCGACCATATCGGTGGCTATGTTGAATTTGAAGGAACAGTCACTGAGCTTTTGACTGCAAACAGCTTTATGATTAATGGCTATGAAGTACGACTCTCTGCAAATGCAGAATTAGAGCTTAATGACCGAGATGTAAATTTAACAACCTTTATGGCGGCATTAACTGTTGGCAGTATTATCGAAATTGAAGGTCAATGGGTCGGTAATCAATACATACTTGCCTCTGAGGCTGAGCTAGAGTAATTAGATGTACTATAATAACTAAGCCACATTATTGTGGCTTTTTTAATGGCTGGGTGAAAATGCATAAAGACAAACTGATTTCTTTTACATTAATTTTGATCGTTATTTTTAAATTGATTGATTTATCAATAGATATTTTAAGCAATGTGGAACCTGTGCATATTTGGCAAGAGATCATGTTAATTGTGTTATCGCTAGCCTTGTTCGTTTATTTGATGATTGATATTCACAGGCGTAGTACCAATGAAAAGTTAAATTTGGCACAGTTAACGGTTTCGAAAGAAAATATTAGGCTGCTTAATCAGCAATTAGAAAATTCAAAAGTCGTATTTTTTAATGAAATTAAAATGCAGTTCCAAAAGTGGGGATTAACGGCGACTGAAAAAGAAATTGCACTATTGTTGATAAAAGGATTATCAACATCAGAAATTGCTAGCATTAGAAAAAAGTCAGAAAAAACTATAAGTAATCAATCATCTGCTATTTATAAAAAAGCAGACGTATCTGGGAGACATGAGCTGGCAGCCCTCTTTTTTGAGATGTTACTTTAAGAGATTTTAAAATTAGTAAGCTAAAATTTTCATTCATTGAGAGAGTCGATGAAAGTTAGTTACTATTTAATTTGATAGTGCTTTACGCCTATAGTCATCAAATACTAATAATATGAATCGCCGTCGCACGATTATTTTTTGTTACAATGCGTGCAAAGCAATTTTGGGTAAATAGCAGTGCTGCCGGTTCAAAACATATATCAACAACTCGTAACTACATTACAAAGTAACCCTATAATGTTATTACAAGCACCGCCTGGTGCGGGTAAATCAACCTGGTTGCCGCTACAGCTTATGCGCGACGGCCATTATAAACGTATTGTAATGCTGGAGCCGCGCCGCTTAGCTGCACGCAATATTGCCAATTACTTAGCGCAGTGCCAAAACGAAAATGTTGGGCAAAGCGTTGGCCTTCGTGTACGTGGCGAGAGTAAAGTAAGTAGCAACACGCGCCTTGAAATAGTCACCGAGGGCATGCTTACTCGCATGCTACAAAACGATCCAGAACTTAGCGATATTGATTTACTGATTTTTGATGAGTTTCATGAACGCTCAATTGCAGCCGATACCTCACTGGCCTTTGCTTTAGAAACCCAAAGTGCGCTGCGCGACGATTTAACCATACTACTTATGTCGGCCACCCTTGATACAGAGCGCTATACGCAATTTTTTGATTGCCCAGTTATACAATCAAGCGGGCGAAGCTACCCCATAGACGAAGTATATATACCAATAAAAGATGAAAGCCGCTGGCTTGATGCTATTGCACCTTTAATAAAACAAGCACTAAACGAGCAAAGCGGCAGTGCATTAGTATTTTTACCTGGGCAATTTGAAATATCACGCGTACAACAGGCCCTTAATGACTTGCCAAGTAACTGCCTAGTTGCCACGTTATTTGGCGAGCAAGATAAAGCCAATCAGCAAGCGGCGATTGCCCCTGCGCCTGAGGGCATGCGCAAAGTTGTGCTTACCACCAATGTAGCCGAAACCAGCTTAACCATTGAGGGCATTCGCATTGTTATTGATAGCGGTAAACGCCGCGCGGCCAGTTATAACTTAAAAACAGGCGTAACGGAGCTTACAACACAAAGTATATCGCGCTCCTCTGCCGTGCAGCGAGCAGGGCGTGCGGGGCGAATAGAACCAGGTGTGGTGTACAGGCTTGGCTCAAAGCAAACCTTTGAGCGACGTAACAGTCACGACAACCCCGAAATACTCACATCAGACATAAGCCAACTCATGCTTGAAGCAAAGCAGTGGGGCGCAAATATTAGCGAACTCACCTTGCTTGATACGCCAACAACGCAGCAATGCACACAAGCAATGAGCTTACTAACTATGCTTGAAGCCATCGACGGCAAAGGCAAGCTAACCAAATTGGGCAGTAACATGCTGGGTTTTGGGGCGGATATTCGCTTAGCGCATATGCTTTTAAAAGCGCAGGCGCTTGAGACAGAACTCCCTGGTATTTACCGTTTAGCACTTTATTTAGTGGCGCTGCTTGAGAGCCGAATAAACAGTGCCAACGAGCTAAGCTTGGCGCTACATAGCCAACAGCAAAGGCCACACCCAGTATTTAAACAGCAGTTAAAATACTGGCAAAGCCGTTTAAAAGTAACCGACAGTAACAGTGAGCTAAACACCGAGTATTTAGGTTTGCTGGTGGCATTAGCTTACCCCGATCGCATTGCAAAAAAACGCGGTAATGGCTACTTACTTGCCAATGGTGCGGGCGCTGATTTAAACACCGATTACTGGCATAACGATGACTACCTTGCTATTGCAAGCATGGGCGGCCATAAAGGCACGCGTATTTTTGCAGCCACCGCACTTAGCCCATTTGAGCTACAAGGTTACTTACCGCATTTGTTTACTTCGCTTACCCGCTGTGAGTTTGATGAAAAAACCGCGCGCTTTATTCATCAAGACGAAGTAAAGCTCGGCGCTATTACGCTTACAAGCCAACCAAGTAAGCAAAAGCTTGATAAAACCGAGCGCGCTAAAGCGTGGCTTAATTTATTTACCAAGCATGGTTTTGCATTATTTAATGAACAACCCGACGCGCAGCAATTATTAATACGCATGAGTTTAGCCAGTCAGTTTATGCCTGATACGTTCCCGGCAATAAGCGAGCAGCAACTTATCAAAACAGCTGATGATTGGTTAGGCGTATATTTACAGGATATAAAAACGCTGGAGCAGCTTAAAAAGTTTAACTACTTTGAAGCACTGCAAAATTGTTTTGACTGGACACAGCAAACAGCCCTAAAAACATTGTTACCGCTTAGGTTAACGGTACCGAGTGGCTCAAATATAAAAATTAATTACCAGTTAGATGGTCCCGCAAAACTTAGCGTGCGCATGCAAGAAGTGTATGGCTTAACAAGTACGCCAATGCTTGCAAATGGCAAGCTGCCACTGCTTATGGAATTACTCTCGCCAGGTAAGCGTTCTTTACAACTTACGCAAGATCTAGCGCACTTTTGGGCTAGTAGTTATCGCGATGTACAAAAAGAAATGAAGGGTCGTTACCCTAAACATTTTTGGCCCGACGACCCAGCCAACAGCGCGGCAACCAATAGAGTAAAAAGCAAAATGTAGGTTTATTAACTTAAAAATATTTGTTTTATTTTTGAGCATGTGAATATAGTGTACCTATAAATAAATCAATACTTTTAACTACAAGGAAGAAGTGATGAAACGACTATTTACATTTGGTTTGCTATTAGTAAGTACCTTTTTGGTTGATGCTGAAGAGGCACTGGACTTAAACAAATTTGCACAGCATTACTACAGCGCCATGACCGCAACGCAAGCGCCATGACCGCAACGCAAGCGCCTAACGCAAGTGAAAAAGAGCTTGAAGCCTACCTTAGCTTATTAACGGACGATGTTGGCAGTCAGCACATACCGTATCAAGTAGATGACTCTCGCACAGCAGAGGGTAAAAAACTAATGCGTAAGGGCATGAGTTTTTACTTAGGCGCGCACACCCACTATGAAAGTGAGCTACTCAATACTTTTATATTTAACGATAGCGGTTTTGCGATTCGTTATAAAAACCACGCTAAGGGCATTCATCCGCAAAGTAAGCAGCCAATCGAGTACACATCAGTAATGATGGAAGTAATAGAAGTTGAAAACGGTAAAGTGGCGATGATCCGTAAATATCATGAATAAAACCATGCATTTACTTTTTATTAATTAGCGTCTTTGAAAGTAGGGGTATTGATAAAAATATACTACGCTTTAATTATAAACTAGTACGTTATAGCTTTAGGTGTAGTAGATGCATGATTTAAAAATCAATATTCTTATTATTGATGACGACGAACTGCTGTTACGTGCGTTAATACGCACGCTTAACCGTTTATGCCCCAGTGCTCATGTGTGCACAGTTCAAGTTGCTACTCAATTTGAACAGCAAATAAATAACAACGCCTTACCTGATATTATTTTTTGTGATTCGATGATGCAACTTCCCACGGGGAAAAACGTTTTAGAACAAGCTAAAGAGCTCTGTCCATCTGCGCTAAGGTGTTTATTAACAGGTGATATGAGTGGGAATTACCAGCTACAATTAAATAATGTAATCCATTTTCACCTAGTTAAGCCTTTTGCTCAGTCACATTTAGAGAGCGTAATAAATAGTGCTATTGTTTTAAAAACACTTCCTATTAGCGGTGAGCATCGCATTATTTTAGGGCAACTCTCTGAGCTTCCGTTTTTAGGTGAGGTAACGCAAAACCTACTCAATGAACTCAATAAAAGCGAGCCTAATATTTCTATTTTAGAAAAAGATGTTAGGCACGACCCTTTACTGGCTGGTAAGGTTTTACAAATTGCTAATTCGGCTTTTATGGGGTTTGATAGTACTACCTCGAGTGTTAAAGAAGCGATTGTAAGGATTGGCTTAATAAACCTTAGAGCAATCGTGGTTTTTTCAGAGTTATCTCATCAGTTACTTAGTAAAAATAAACAAAAAGCAATTAATCACTTAATAGACAAAGGCTATAAAAAAGCAGAGTTATCGCAATCGTTAGCAAAATATATAAAGCAAGATCGCCAAACTCAATTACTCGCATGTGCTGTAGGGTTATTAAGTGTAATAGGTGAGTTAATTATAACGAGTGATCCTCATGGCGACTTAGATAACGAAGTTGTACCTAAGTTTTTGTTAAGTGCTTATTTACTGGCACTTTGGGGGTTTGAACAAAAAATAGTCGATGCGCAATTGATTGATGAATTACCCTCAAAAAAAAGCATATCATTAACCGTGATTCACATGATTGTTGAACATGTGTTTTGCAATAATGCGTTTAACTTTAATCTTGAAGAGTTTGATTTTATAGATGACTTAGCGCTATTTCCCGACATAGAGCAATGGTGGTTAAGTAAATAAGGATAAAACATGAAAGGCATAATTTTTAGAGGCTTAGAGGCACTGGTTATTGAAAAGTGCGGTATGGCGGCATGGGATGAGTTACTTGAAAAAAACGCCCCTGATGGCCGTGTGTATATTTCTGCGCAAAGTTACCCAGATGAAGAGATAATTGGTTTAGCCCAGGATGTAGCGACAGCCCTATCGATGACTATGCCCGAAGTATTAAAAGCATTTGGTGAGTATTTGTTTGGCCACTTAAACAGAAGCCACCCAACGGTTGCGAAAGGCTTTAATAGTTTTGCAGAGTTAATAATGGGGATTGATAAGGTCATTCATGTTGAAGTCGCTAAGCTATACCATGAACCAAACCTACCAGAAATAGAGTCTAAACTGATTGAAGATGGATTTATTTTAATGCATTACCGTTCTAAAAGGCAGTTATGTATGTGCGCAGAAGGGCTTATTTATGGTGCGGCTTCGCACTACGGTATTGATGTTTCTTTAAACCATGTTGAATGTATGCATGACGGCTGCGACAAGTGCGTTATTGAAGTGAAGTATGAGGCTTTAAATGGCTGAAGACGACTATAACTACAAAAAAGCGTATTTGCGTGAAAAAGCGGCAAGAGATCAGTTAGAAGTTTTACTTGAAGATAAAACACGTAAGTTATTTTGCACTAATCAAGAGTTAAAAGAAAAGCTGAGCATGCTAAAAAGCCAGCAGGTAACCATAATGCAAACCGATAAAATGGCAACACTCGGTACGTTATCGGCAGGCGTAGCACATGAAATAAATAACCCGCTTGCTTATGTAATGAGTAATGTAGAAAGCATTAAGTACTTTAAACCAACACTTCATTCATTAATGCAGATATCTAAGCAGTTCATAGATAAGTCTATCTCGGCTTCAGAGCTTGAAGCACAATTGGTTAAGCTCGACCAAGAAACGAATATAGATTTTATTTTAGAAGATTTAGATGAACTGCTCGGCGACACTCATGAGGGACTTCAACGTATCGCTGCCATAGTAAATAATTTGCTTAACTTTGCCAGACCGAAAAATAACTTATTGGCTATGGCTGATATTACTGAGTCATTAAATGGTGCCATTAAGTTACTCGCCAATCAGCTAAAAAGTTGTCAGGTGGAATGTGATTATGAAGAGCTGCCATTGAGTTATTGTAATTTATCGGCAATTAACCAAGTGTTTGTAAATATATTGCTAAATGCAAAGTATGCGTGTGATTTAGTTGATGGCAAGCAAGGTCGAATAGTCATCAAGTTATTTTCAGACGAAAAAAATATTTATATTGAAATTGCAGATAATGGCTGTGGAATGGACGAGCAAACTAAAAGCCATATTTTTGAACCTTTCTATACAACAAAACCAGTAGGGAAGGGAACGGGGATGGGAATGGCCATCGTTTATAACGTGCTAAAAGAGCATAATGGTTCAATTGAGGTAGAAAGTGAGCTTGGCGAAGGTACGCTAATGCGCTGTACCATGCCAATAACATTAATGCCGGAATCATCGTTAAACTAATTATATTGGCGCAGAAGAAACCCAAGCACATTTAAAAAACTATAGATAAGCGCTATTTATAAAATGAATTAAGCTACTTCACACCCTAGGGCCTAATAATGACATTAAGATTTTTTGTAATAATAGGTACTTTAATTTTAATGTGCTTTGTGACTAGCTTATTGGTTAGCTATCGATACTTTTTTACGTTACCAACTATAAATGAAAACATTAAAGACTACCAAAATAGAGAGTTATTAAGCCTAGAAATTGCATTAAACAGAGAGTTTGTTTTCTTAAAAACCCTAAATTACGATTATGCGGTGTGGGATGACTCTTACGATTTCATGACGAGCTTTGATAAAGACTATATTGAGTCAAATTATGTGGACGATACCTTTAAATCACTCAAAATAGATGGTGTATTTATTTACGACATGAACTTTAAACAAGTTTATGGGCATACTTTTGATTACATTCAGGAGCAATCCTTTGAGCTGCCAGAATTTGATCTAAATACTCATTTACCTAACCGTACTATCCTACCTTATAAAAAAAATACGTCAGAACACTTCGGTTTTTTAAGAACAGAGCATGGCCCTGTTATGTTTGCATCGCACGTAATTCAACGAACAAATAAAACAGGAGAGCCTGTTGGTAGTATTGTTTTTATTAAAAAAGTAAGGAAATCACAAGTTGCTATGATGGCAGAAGTAGCGCAAGTAAAACTTAGCTACTCAATAATAAATGACGATAGCGCAACACAAAATTTACTTGTTTTAAATGGTGGAATCCAAAATGAGGGAATAGCCACTGAGCGACAAAGAATATTGCTAGACATAAATGGTAACCCATTACTGACAATGAATATTGAGCATCACCATCAAAGGTTGCCTGTGTTATTTGACTTGTATTTAATTATTATTTTAATAATGTTTTTTGTAGCCTCTTTAATAGGTTTTTTTGTTGTTAATCGTTTTTTTATTACACCATTAATTAATGGTGCATCGGCAATCAATTTAATGTTACTTAAAAATGACCTTCAACCGCTTCATTTTAAAAATCAGTTTTTAGAAATGCGTGTACTTATAAATGGTTTTAATTCCTTAATAAAAGAGGTCAAAAAACAAAACGAACAACTTGAAAAAATAAGTAAAATAGACGAGTTAACGCAAATTTATAACCGACGTGCCTTTGAAGAAATTTACACATTACAGTGGCATGATGCCCACAATCAAAAAACAACGTTGGGATTAATGCTAATTGATGTTGATTACTTTAAGTTGTACAACGACTTTTATGGTCATCAAGAAGGAGATAGTGCCTTACAAGCACTATGCTGTGTTTTAAAAGAAACCGCCAAATCAAATAATGGTATAGCAGCACGCTATGGAGGTGAGGAATTTATAATGCTGTTTAACCAGCTTTCGTTTGAGCAATTTGAACTAATATCTCAACAATTACGAAAAAATGTAAATGCGCTTAAATTAACTCACAAAGGCTCTAAAGTAAGTGATGTTTTAACTATAAGTGTAGGCTGTGCTTTTGCAACGGCAAAGGCTATGGATAATGAAAGCATCACAGCCAAATCATTAAT
>NZ_NTLW01000225.1:0-5985 GCF_002632075.1 Pseudoalteromonas sp. ESRF-bin5
CTCATTTACTCCTCATTCACTCCTCTTTGTGCATTACAGTTTTGAAAGTCCATTATTTCTAAATTTACTGGTAGACGCGCAGCTTGCTGGCGTTTAAAAGCAACGCTTTTACGGGGTATAAAGTAATTAACTCACCAACGAGAAGTGAAGGCCAGGAGAAGTGACCAAACCAATATTTTTTAACTCTGTGTAGCGCAAAGCGCCTCGGTGTGCTCTGTGGTTATATTTATTTTTAAATAACAAGAAGCTGCCGCTTCTAACGTGAGCAAGCTCTACGTCTACAAAAATAAACTAAAACACCGCTTGTCACTTTAGCTGCTCATTTACTCCTCATTCACTCCTCTTTGTGCATTACAGTTTTGAAAGTCCATTATTTCTAAATTTACTGGTAGACGCGCAGCTTGCTGGCGTTTAAAAGCAACGCTTTTACGGGGTATAAAGTAATTAACTCACCACCGAGAAGTGAAGGCCAGGAGAAGTGACCAAACCAATATTTTTTTAACTCTGTGTAGCGCAAAGCGCCTCGGTGTGCTCTGTGGTAATATTTATTTTTAAATAACAAGAAGCTGCCGCTTCTAACGTGAGCACGCTCTACGTCTACAAAAATAAACTAAAACACCGCTTGTCACTTTAGCTGCTCATTTACTCCTCATTCACTCCTCTTTGTGCATTACTATATTAAAAGCCCATTATTCACAAAGAGGTCAAGAGACGCTGCGCTTTTAAATAACCCACCGTCATTAACCTTTACGAGTGATCATTACTGTACATACGCCCGCTATAATTCCCCAAAAAGCAGATCCTACTGAAAACATCGTTAAATCAGACGCCGTAACCAAAAACGTCACTATTGCAGCCTCAGTATATTGCGAACCCGTTAACGCTTGCTGCAAACTATTTGCAATAGTGCCAAACAAAGCGATACCCGCCAGCGCCAAAATAAGTGCCTGCGGCAAACTAGCCACCAAACCGACTAAAGTTGCAGCACACAACGCCATTAAAATGTAAAACACACCGCCTGCAATACTTGCCCAATAGCGTTTATCCGGGTTTTTATCAGCCTCATCACTCATACAAATAGCCGCCGTAATCGCAGCTAAATTAATTGAATACGCTCCAAATGGCGCACAAAGTACATTTACCAGCCCCGTCACATTAAGCGATGCCGAAATAGGCGCTTTGTAATTATGCGCCTTTAACACAGCAATACCTGGCAGATTTTGAGAGGTCATTGTCACAATATATAAAGGTAAACCAATGCTTATACAGGCTTGTAAATTAAACGAAGGCGCAATATAGGTAAAGTGACTCATTTTCCACTGCAATGCGCTGGTATCTACATGACCAAATTGCCACGCTAATAACACCCCCACAATCAGCACGCTTAGCATGGCAAAGCGCGCAAAAAAGCGCTTACCTACAAAATAAACCAATACCATTAACCCTATAACTAAGGGCATATCATTCATAAAATTAAATACATCAATACCAAAAGTGACCAGCACGCCCGCTAACATGGCACAGGCAAGTTCGCTGGGTATTCGGTTCATTATTTTTTCAAACCAACCCGTTATACCCGACAAAAACACCAACAACGCGGCAAACATAAATGCTCCAACCGCCTCGTTTAGGTTATATCCCTGTGCGCTTGATATAAGCAAAGCAGCCCCGGTGGTCGACCATGCAATTAAAACAGGAACTTTGTAATAGTAAGATAAACCAATTGAGGTTGTTCCCATTACTAAACCTAGCATTAAAATCCAGCTCGCAACTAAATCAGGCGTCCCCCCTAGAGTGATCACAACCTGATAAATTAATGCAATGGAACTTGCAAAACCAATGATCACAGCCACTAATCCAGCGGTTGCTCGGTTAAGTAATTGATCTGAAAACGCCATATATCCCTCTTGCATTTATTTTTATGCACACAACATACGTTGCTCATTTTTACAATGCAATTAACTATTAGTGTAAGAATCGTGAATTATTTTCATTTTTATTTTAAAAAATTTTGAGCCTTTAAATTATTGCATTTTAAAAAACAAACAAGTACCTATAAAAGCGCCACAGGCCGCATAAAGCCTACAAAAAGCAATACCTAAAATGTACTAAAAACAAGCTAACCATTACTTTACAACAACTTAAAAAATAAAAAAACAATACATTAATACTATAAAACCAAACTTGATCTAATCACCCACTTAGTATAAAACGTAACAAATAGTTAACCAAAAATACCAAAAGAGAAACAAATGAAGCGTTTAATCATTGCTGCCATTGCTACTGCGGTACTCGCATTTGCCATTTACAAAGGAATAATTGAGACCAAAAAAAGCCGAGGAGCCTACTGCTCCAATAGCGATCGATTTTGTTCCTATTGATCTGCAAAAAACACGCACAACCAAAGCGCCTGTGCCTATTGATATGAGTAAAGACCCTATAAAAGCCACGCCTAAAATAGAACAAACAGCCCCATTTGAAAGCTTTGACGCGGTAAACCGCTTGTCTGACCGTGCAAAAGCAGTACTTACCAATGCCAAAGTACTGCCTACCGATCTTAATAACGAAGCGTACATAGAGTTTGATTTAGCCACTTTACAAGCACTAAAAACAGGCGAAAACTTTGATTTAGCTATTCCACAAACAACCGAAACTTATACAGCCGAAGTCACTAACGTTATTGAGTCGGCCAATGGTGACAAAAGTATTTTTGGAAAAGTACTTGGCGTTGACGGACGTATGCACAACACGGTACTTACCGTTGGGAAAGACGCTATATACGGTCAATTTACCGCGCCTTCTGGAAACTATGTATTTGAAAGCAAAGGCCAATACGGCTGGATAGCCGCTAAACGCGATTTATATAAAAGCCATATTGAGCACGACGTAAGTGCCCCACAACCAAAAACCGATAACACTGGCGATATGTTTGCGCCTAAAACCGACGGCTAATCACTTATTCCGCCCGCTTAATTAAGTGCTATCGCGGATTGCTATTACCTAATTTTTTATATTAAGCCCCATTAAATGGCTGCTTAAGCGTGCTCGTTATGCTTAAGCAAAATTTAATAATAACTATATTAACCACTACAAGAGTAAGGAAATACAACAATGAAGAATGTAATCATCAAAACAGCAGTAGCAGCTGCATTGTGCGCTGCAAGCACAGCTCAAGCAGAAACAATCGATATTGGTATTTTATATACCGACCAGTCGGCTGCAGCAACCAGCAATATTAATACAAAAATTAACCAGCTTATTGCGTTTAGTAATCAAGTTTACAGCCAAAATGGCGTAGACATTACGCTGCGTTTAGTGGGCTCGCAAAACCTAGGCGACTACGCAATTACCCCATCTGAAGATTGGCTTAATGCAGTAACAAACAGCAGCTACGTAGATAACCTACGCACAGGCTGGAAAGCCGATATGGTAGCAGTGCTAGGTATGGGTCAAAGTGCAGGTGCTGGCTTAATTTCATGTGGTTTAGCATGGGTTGGGCAAGGTACAAACGGCAACCTTTACAGCTCAATGAGCGATCGTATGTACTCAATTACAGCGATTGATTGTGGCGCAAGCACATTTGTACACGAGCTAGGCCATAACCAAGGCTTAGCGCATTCACGTAAACAAGGTGATACGTCGGGTGGTGTTTACACTGACGGCATGGGCCACGGTGTACAAAACGAGTTTGCAAGTATCATGGCGTACCCACAAGTATTTGGTAGCGCAACACAGTACGATTACTTCTCTAACCCAAATTGGAGCGTAAACGGTATTCCTTACGGTATTACAAACCAGGCATACGCAATTCGCACTGTAACGGCTACAAAAACAAGTATTGCTAACTTTAAATAAATGAGCACATAAAAGCGGGCATATGTAATGCCCGCTTACGTTATTTTGTTAGTCCAATCCGTTTAATTAAGTGATCTATTTTGCGGATTAGCCTTAGTCCCTTTGGAGCGCGTTATGCGCTCTTTTTAATGCACAACAACCTTTTGCTTAATAGCTGGCATTAACGTTTTGCCATCGCCATCTACCTTATTTAATAGCTTTAAGCCCATTACTTTTGCAAGCACTGGGTAAATGTCGAGGTTATTTACTTTTTTAAGGCTTACACCTTGTTTAAATGCAGGCCCAGTTGCAATAAACGTAGCTGCCATGTCGTCTGTGTAAGCGTAACCGTGTGTGCCAACATAAGTCGATTTACCCTTACTGGTAAATACAGCAGGCGCGTTAGTTTGCACTATAATATCGCCCACTCGGCTCCCTTTATTATAGTGATACCCAGCCAACTGCTCATCAGTTAACACTGTATAACGGCCATTTGCCGCCTCGCGTAAACGCGCTTTGTAATTGGCTATGTCGGCTATGCTAGTTTCGGGTTTTGCATATATTAGTAAACGCGGCCCCGTATTTTTAACTATAAAACCGTCATCACTAGGTAAGGTGTTTAACAAAATGCTTTTATCAGGATCGACAACCGCCATACCATGGTCCGACACAATCACTAAGTTCACATCTTGTTCTAATTTATTTAAACGCGCGTGTAACTGCCCCATTAACGTATCGAGCTGTTTAACTGCATCACGTGTTTGTGGCGCATCGGGGCCAAATTCGTGCCCCATGCTATCGACTAACGAAAAATAACTCGCAACAAAGCGAGGGCGCTGCGCTTTAGGTAAGCTCAACCACTGAATAATTTGATCAACCCGGCCTTGGTACTCACTATGCTTAGAGTAATGATAAAAATAGTCGGGAGTCATACCATTAAAACGCGCATCCGACTCAGGCCAAAAATACGCCGCCGACTTAAGCCCCTGCATTTTAGCTAAGTTCCACAGCGGAATGCCTTTTACCCACGTACTGTCGCCTAATGCTTTACCCATGCTGTAACACTCATTATTACGCGCTTTGTCACAAAATTTGTTATCAACAATGCCGTGATTCACTGGCAATAACCCAGTCACAATAGAAATATGATTAGGAAACGTTTTTGTGGGGTAAACCGGTATTAACTTTTGTGCCCTTACGCCTTTATCGGCCATAGCTTTTAAATTAGGTGCACCGTGTTTTTCAATGTAGTCCCACCTAAAACCGTCAATCGACACAAGTACTACCGTTTGCTCTTTTGCTGCAAACGCCGTATGGCTGGTTAACACCAAAAGTGCCCACATCATCGCCTTTACAAATCCATACTTCATTACAAATACTCGCCTACATTAAAATACGTTAAATACTGAAAAATATAACTTTATAATACAATTGCCAGGCCTTAAATGATACAAGCACCTGTACCTAACTCCTCTAGGTGTATATATTAGCTAGTAAGTATTAAAAACGAATGACAACGCGCATTTACCTCGCCAGTCATCGCCACAAAACAAGGACACCGATGACTATCGACTTTAGTAAAAAAATAACCCCCGCGCGTATGTACAGAACCACCTCTAATTTACAAATGGCGCTCGAAAGCGACCGTGGCCGCATAATGAACAGCGCCGCTATTCGTCGATTGCAACAAAAAACACAAGTATTTCCGCTTGAGCGAAACGCCGCTGTGCGTTCAAGGTTAACCCACTCGCTTGAAGTGCAACAAGTTGGCCGCTTTATTGTACAGCGTATTTTTGCCAACCTAAGCTTTGAGCAACAAAAAGATTATGGCTTAACCGACCTAGAACGCCCACTCGAAAGCCTAGTAGAAATGGCTTGCCTAATGCACGACATTGGCAACCCACCTTTTGGCCACTTTGGCGAAGCCGCAATAAACCACTGGTTTAATACTAATTTAGCCAGTGTAACGCCCGAGCGATGCCGCGAGCCAAACACCGGCATAGGCGTTATTTTTAAGCACCTAGCGCAAGACATTTGCAACTTTGAAGGCAATGCCCAGGGCATTCGTATTATTCACTCGTTGCAAACCCTTAACCTAACCTACAGCCAAAGTGCAGGTATTTTAAAATACACCCGCCCAGCAGGGCTTGA
>NZ_NTLW01000127.1:0-13692 GCF_002632075.1 Pseudoalteromonas sp. ESRF-bin5
TGGCTCAAAACCCTCTTGCACTATGAGCTGACTTAAAACCCCAGTTGAGTTAGTGACCTCTTCATCTAACCCCAATGCACTTTTAAGCCCAGCAATACGGGCGTTTAGTTCATTTTCTTTCTGTGTCAGTGTTTTATGATTGTCTTGAGTTTCATCAACCAGCCTATTTTGCTGAGTCAATTTAACTTCACATTGCGCAAGCGCGCTTTGGTTTTTTGCAAGCGCCTCAGTGAGTGCTTGGCGCTGCTGTTTTTGCTCGGCCAGCTGATGTTCTACATTATTATTTTTTAGTTCATCAAGCTGTAAATTAAATTGGCTAAGTTGCTCATTAACATGATTTATTTGCTGTTGCGTGTGCTTTATTTCACTACTTTGCGACTGCACCTGATTGGTAAGGTGTTGCTGTTGTTCGTTGAGTGTTTGCCAATTAGAATAACTTCGCTGCTTAGCACCCTGCAACCCCTCAAGCTCAAATGACAATTCACTCACTTGCTCTTCGCACATTAAACTGCTTTCTATTGCCTCTTGCAGTGCTTCATCAAGTTCTTCGCATATATGCTGCTGTTGCGCTTTTTGCTCAAGGCTATCTGTTTGGCGTTGTTGTAATTTTATTAAGCTTTGTTTAAGTGACTGTATTTGTTGTTTAACACTAATTTTTTGCTGTTCGGCTCGAGTTAACTCGGTATGAGTAATATGTTGCTGGTGCTGCGCATCACTTAATTTATCTTGCTGAGCTTGTACCTCTCCTTCAAGTGTTGCAAGCACATCATCGTGCCCTGAGTGAGCCGTTTTAAAAAAGCTTATTTGCTCATTAAGCTTTTTGATTTGCTCGCTTTTGTCTAATTGTTGTTGATGCAGCTTTTGCCATTTTAAAACAGCGACTTGACCTTTTAATGTGCGCTCTGTTGCTTTAAGTTCACGGTATTTTTTAGCATCAAGTGACTGAACAGCCAATTTATCAAGTTGGCTTTGCAACTCTTTACGAACATCTAATAAACGTTCTAAATTTTCTCGTGTACTTTTAATCCGCGTTTGCGTTTCGCGGCGACGCTCTTTGTATTTAGATACGCCCGCAGCTTCTTCTAAAAACACGCGAAGTTCTTGAGGTTTACTTTCAATTAAGCGCGATATCATCCCTTGCTCAATAATCGCATAACTGCGAGGACCAAGCCCAGTGCCTAAAAATATATCAGTTATGTCACGCTTGCGGCATTTGCTGCCATTTAAAAAGTATAACGATTGGCCATCGCGTGTTACTAAACGCTTAATCGCTATTTGGTTTCTATCGGCAAAGGTGCTTTTTAATTCTTGCTCGCCTAGCGAGTTATCAAAAATCAGCTCTACAGAGGCTTGCGAAATGGCTTTTCGATTAGTCGAGCCATTAAAAATAACATCTGTCATGGCATCGCCACGCAAGTTTTTAGCTGAGCCTTCTCCAAGCACCCATCTTACCGCATCAATCACATTAGATTTGCCGCAGCCGTTTGGCCCAACAACGCAGGTCATTTGATCTGGAAACGGTATTTTAGTGGGCTCTACAAACGATTTGAAGCCCGCTAATTTAATAGTGCTTAAGCGCATCTTGTTGTTTTACCAATTTATTATTGTTGTTATTCATGGGCAATTTAACTCAAAGAACACACATTTGTTAAGCTTGACGTTTAAAATTATCTAAAATAATCCCAGTTGCCATAGCAACATTGAGCGACTCGGCCTCACCAAATGCAGGAATTGTTATTTTATCGGTTACTAAACCCGCACAGGCTTGTCGTATGCCATGAGATTCGCTACCCATTAACAATACACCTTCGCCATTAAACTGTGTTTTGTGTACGCTTTGGCCATCTAAAAACGCACCGTAAATTGGTAAGTTGAGTGTTTGTAGGTAAGCAGGCAAATCGACCTGACTAACTGAAACTCTTACAAATGACCCCATTGTGGCGCTAATTGTTTTTGGGTTATAGGCATCTGCACTGTCTGTGCTGGTTACAATGTGTTTAATACCATACCAGTCTGCCACTCTTATTATTGTGCCTAAATTGCCAGGATCAGACACGCCATCAAGGGCCAATATTAACCCTTTTATTGTGGGTAAGTCGGCTTTTGGCATATCAACAATTGCAATAGCGGCATTATTACTTACAAGCGTGCTCGCTTTAGTAAGAACGTCCTCATCAGCTTCAATGATATGGGTGCTTGGAAAACAGCTTTGATGAGCATTTATAAATGCCGAAGTTGCAAATACATCAACTGCGTTTAGTGAACTATTAAGCAACTCAAGTACGTTTTTTTCGCCTTGTACAAGGTATTGATTATATTGCTTTCGGTACTTTTTTTGGCCAAGTTGGCGAATAAGTTTGAGTTGGTTTTTTGAAATCATAACAGCCCCATAAAATTATCCGCCCAGTATAACAGAGTTCAATATAAAAAATGTATCACCTAGTTTGAACTCACCTTAGAGATTAAAAGTCCGATTGCAGGGATAAATATTGAGTTTTGCACTTAAAATCGGTAAATTAACAAAAAAACAACATGGAATGGCTTTTAATGGAATCAATACACCCAACCCCTTCACAATCAAACGAATCGAGCGCGAATCCACTTACCCCGCTATCTAGCTCTAAAGTACAATTTAGTGGCAAAGGCGGTGAGTTTTTTGGTATTTGGATAGTTAATATCTTACTAAGCGTACTAACATTGGGCATTTATTCTGCCTGGGCAAAAGTGCGTACAATGCGCTATTTTTATGGGCATACTCGTATAGATGGCCACAGCTTTGACTACTTAGCTACTCCAATGCAAATTTTAAAAGGCCGTATTTTAGCGGTCATTGTATTTTTAATTTACACCTTTGCTGTCAGCTTTCTTCCACTCATAGGCTTTTTATTTGCCATCGCTTTTATTTTTTTAATGCCGTGGATTATTAACCAAGGCTTACGTTTTAATATGCGTATGACCCGTCATCGTAATGTGCGTTTTGCGTTTAAAGGGGATTACGGCGAAGCCTTCATCAACTTTATTCTATTACCGATTGCCAGTGTATTTACACTTTATTTATTAATGCCTTATGTTTTAAAGCGCATAGATACTTACATTCATAGTAATATTAGCTATGGCAATAAGCCATTAAGCGTAAAGCTTAAAGGTGAAACTTATTACCTAACAGCCCTTATTTGCTTTGTGGTGAGCTCTATCACCATGGTAATATTTATGGCTATTTTAGGACTATTTGGACTTGATTTACTCAATGTAGAAAACCAACAAGCAGCTCAAGACCCTGCAAAAATGGGGGTTATGTTTGGTGGGTTAATGATTGCTTACGTCGTGATGATTGCCATAGTAACCGCGGTATGGAAAGCGGCAATTAGAAATCATATTTTTAATAATAGCCAATTTGAAGATGTAGCATCGTTTAAATCTGAGCTTAAACCTATTCCTTACGCCATTTTACTTTTAACCAACATGTTAGCTATTGTGTTTTCATTAGGGCTTGCTTACCCCTGGACACAAATTCGTACATCAAAAATGCTTGCCGAAGCTACAACCGTTGATATATACCCTGGCGCATTAAACTTAATAGATACAACGCAAGAGCAGCAATCATCATTTGCTGAGGAAGCGGCTAACGTATTTGATATTGATTTGTCGTTAACATAAGAGTTTATTATGAACGTTCAGGGACATTATTTTCCAAACGCTTCGAGTAATTATCAGCTGTGTGTCGCTAAAATTAGCGGCTCACACGTTGAAATTAATCACGGTAACGACGAACCTGTCCGCTATGCAATTAACGAACTTAATTTAAGTTCGGCGATTGCAGGTCTTGCCGACGAACTAAGCTTTGACGATGGTGGTCGCTTTATTCCGCTTGATGTAGATTTTAGGTGGGCATTTAACGCTAAAAATAATCACTCACTAGAGCGGTTTGAAAAAAATAAGTGGGCTATTATTGCAGCAATTGTAGTTACACCTCTTTTTATGTGGTTAATGCTATACAAAGTTGTGCCCGCAATTGCTGTTTACAGTGTTGATACTCTACCGCATAGCGTTGTTGAACAAATGGGTGAGCAAAGTTTTGCTGTAATTAAAAAATTAGCACTCGACCCAACAGAGTTACCTGACGAACAACAAGCCAGAGTTCAGCGACACTTTAAGACCATGCTTGATGAGCTTGCACTTGAAAGTTCGGTGTATAGGCTTTCGTTTTATAAATCCCAAAGCTTTGGTGCTAATGCGTTCGCACTCCCTCATGGCCGAATTGTGGTCACAGATGAATTAGCTAATTTACTGGCCGATAAGCCCAATGCACTAAAAGCAGTGTTACTTCACGAAATTGGCCATGTCGTCCACCAGCATAGTGTTCGCATAACAGCACAATCGGCAGCAAGTACGATTGTACTTGCCGTTATATTCGGTGATTTAGAGGGAATAGCTGAGGTTGCCTTGGGGACTGGTGCCTCGTTTGCCCAACAAGGCTTTTCGCGAGATATGGAACGAGAAGCCGACAGTTATGCATTAAATCAACTAGAAAACTTAGGCTATTCAAGCAACGATTTTGCCGATGCAATTGAAGCTTTGCAAAGTGCGCATACCACTGAAAACGAACACCTTAAAAAGGTAAATAACTTACTCGAATACTTATCAAGCCACCCCAGCTCACAGGAGCGAATAGATAATGCTAGGAAATAACCGCGGTTATATACAAATTGCACGCTATATTGTGGGGTTGAGTTGGATGTATCATGGCTTTTTTCCAAAGATTTATCACGTTGCCCCTCTTGAAAAGTTAATGACTGGCAGTGCTGGCTATTCTGCACAAGTGTCTGATTTGATTACGCGTGGTGCCGGTATTGCTGAGGTTATTTTTGGGCTGTTACTAATTATATTTTATAAAAATAAACAGCTAGTTTGGTTAAATATTTTCTTATTATGCGGCCTGTTAGGGGCCGTTGCGGTCATGCAGCCAAATTTGTTAATAGAAGCATTTAATCCAGTTACTACCAACTTACCGCTTATTGCCTTGAGCTTTATATGGCTGAAAGAAATAAAACTCTTGAGTAATCGATACCTCTAAATAATAAAAGAGGATTTACATCCTCTTTTATTATTGGGGCACTTAGAGTGAGTACTTATTTTTATGTGTCCACAAATGCAATAACTCGCTCGCAATTGTTGCTGCGGCAATAGCGGTAAGTTCACTTTGGTCATACGACGGTGAAACCTCTACCACATCCATTCCCACCATATTTATACCTTTAAGCGCGCGCAGTATTTTAAGCACTTTATCTGATGTTAAACCACCACAAACCGGTGTGCCTGTACCTGGTGCAAATGCCGGGTCAAGGCAGTCTATATCAAACGTTAGGTAAACGGGTAAGTCGCCTACCCGCTCGCGTATTTGCGCTGCTATTTCATTGGCGTGCAAATCGTTAGCTTGCATTGCATCAATCACTGCAAACTCATGCTTTGATTGGTCAAAGTCGGTACGAATACCTATTTGTATGCTGTGCTCTACATCAATCAGCCCTTCCATGGGTGCATGATAAAACATAGTGCCGTGATCAAAACGCGAGCCATTGCTGTATGTATCAGTGTGCGCATCAAAATGAACCAGCGCCATTTTGCCATGTATCTTTGCATGCGCGCGCAATAGCGGAAGCGTTACAAAGTGATCGCCACCAAGGCCTAACAGCGTTGCCCCTTGGCGAAGCATTTGATCTGCGGCCATTTCTAGCTGTGCCGTAAAATACTCAGGATCGCCTACCGGATAAGTAAAGTCCCCCGCATCAGCAACCGTTAAACGCTCAAACAAAGGAAATGTCCACGGGTATTTAGTGTCTTCCCAGGCTAAATGTACCGACGCTCTGCGAATGGCATCTGGCCCTAAGCGAGCACCGGGACGGCCCGATGTTGCTAAGTCAAACGGTAAGCCTAGTACAACGACATCTGCATCAATGGCATTAATATTTTGCACCATAGGACGACGTAAAAACGTCATCCCGTTTGAATACAATGAGTGGTCAACATGACCAAACAAGCTAGACATTGCTTATAACTCTTCTAAATAAGTGTAGCCATTAAGGCCGTTTTGCAACTCGTCTAAAACGCTTTGCTGTTCATTTTTATCTATTTTTGCAGACACTAACTGCGCATACGACTGCTGAAAGCTCTCAACATCTAAATGCACATAGCGCATCATATCGGCCACCGTATCGCCTTGATTTATTTCGCTGATACTGGCAACGCCTTGCTCATCCATATTGATAATGGCACTGTGCGTATCGCCAAATAAATTGTGCATATCACCTAAAATTTCTTGGTATGCACCCACTAAGAAAAAGCCCATTAAGTAAGGCTTATCTGCACTGTACTCAGGCACGGGTAATGTGCTTTCAATGCCTTGGCCATCAACATAGTGCTCAAGTGCGCCGTCTGAATCACAGGTTATATCAAGTAATACAGCGCGTTTTTTTGGTGCTTCGGTTAAGCCACTTAATGGCAATACCGGAAACACTTGATCAATCCCCCACGCATCAGGCAATGATTGAAAAAGCGAAAAGTTTACAAAAAATTTATCGGCTAAACGCGCGTTCAACTCATCAATAATTGGGCGGTGAAAACGGTTTTTGTTATCCATGTGTTTGTTAAGCTCATAACAAATACGTAAGTTAACTTGCTCTGCCCACGCACGCTGCGTTAAATCTAAAAGCCCAAGTGCAAACTGGTTATGCGCCTCAGCTAAATCCCCTTGACTGTCGTGGTAAATTTCAATCAGCGCGCGGTCGTCAGTTAAATCTGTTAACTGCACAAACGAGGCCCACATATTATTTAATAAAAGCGGTGCATCGCCAGCAGGCGCTTTTAGCTGTTCTGGTACGTAGCTTTCTGTGCCTATAACATTTGATATAAGCACCGCATGGTGCGCCGTTAGTGCACGCCCCGACTCAGAAATAATCGTCGGCATGGGCTGCGCGTACTGCTTACACGTATCACCTATGGTGTACACAATGTTATTTGCATACTCAGCTAAGCTGTAATTCATTGAGTTATGCGATTGGCTGCGGGTACCATCGTAATCAATAGCTAAACCGCCCCCTACATCTAAGCACTCAATGCTTGCACCTAATTTGCGTAGCTCACAGTAAAAACGCGCGGCTTCGCTCACACCTAAACGCACATCACGAATGTTTGCCATTTGCGAGCCTAAGTGAAAATGCACAAGTTGCATTAAATCAAGTTGGCCTGCCTCTTTTAAACGGTTTACTACATGTAAAACTTGCGACGCTGATAAACCAAATTTAGATTTTTCACCGCCACTTGCTTGCCACTTACCTTTGCCCTGCGATGCTAAACGAACGCGAATACCAATACGCGGTTTAACATTTAGCGCTTTTGCTTGGCTAAGCACCATGTCGAGCTCAGAGAGCTTTTCAAGCACTATGTATACTTTGTGGCCTAGCTTTTCGCCAATCAGTGCTAAGCGCACATATTCTTTGTCTTTGTAGCCATTACATACAATCACTGCACTGGTTTTTTCTGCCATTGCCAAAACGGTTAATAACTCTGGTTTGCTACCCGCCTCAAGTCCTAATTGTTTTTTTTCTAATTCGGCTTGGCTTGCTACTATTTCTTCAACCACTTCACGTTGTTGGTTTACTTTAATTGGGTAAACTAATAAGTAGTCTTTTGGGTAACCATAGTTTTCAATCGCGGTATTAAATGCGCCACATAAACTGTGCACACGATGATGTAAAATTTGTGGAAAGCGCACTAAAGCCGGTAAGCTTAAGCCTTTTTCTTGAAGTTGTTTTGCAATATCTGTCAGTGCAATAGTTTGCTCTGGGGCGTGAGCCTTTGGGGCAACATACACATCACCTTGATCATTAATACCAAAAAAACCTTGGCTCCAATGACGAACATTGTAACTCGTGCGAGCTTGTTCTAGTGATGTTGTCTCTTTCATTTATCTTTCTCTTTTATTTAATGAATGCCGGTTCGGCTAATTGCGCGCATTAAAAGAAAAATAGACCTTTAAGTCCAACAAGTATTTTTACTCGTAACGAGTGATTTTTAATATTAAAAATAAATAGTAAACAGCATGACCAACAAAACCTTATTTTATAGGGCCTAGCTTTAAGAAAAGCTCAGATTGGTAACACACTTATATATTGAGGGGTAATGTTAGGTGTGGTTTAAACAACTGCGTAGGAGCAAATTAAATACTTAGCCTGAAGTCTGCTTTAGAGATTTGATTTCAGAATCAGGCTAATTAACTATTGAAGCTAAATCATTTATTCAGCTAACGCCACTTCGGCAAGCTTCATTGTGCTCTCAAATGATTTAGTGCCAGCAATAAATAGCCCATTGTGACAAAAAACAGCGTCGTCTAACCCCGTTTTTGCTTGGAAATCTTCATCAGACAAACCAGCCCATGCTTTAGGAAGCGACTTTCTATCTTCAAACGAGCCGGGCTCGACAGGGACTGTTTGAAGTATCCATTGACCTGAATGTGAAGGGTAAACCATGTACAACGCTTCGCTTGACAAAATATGGACTGTTTTTTTCCATGGCGTGTACTTTTCAAGCACAATAACGCGAGGATCTTCAGCACTTTCTATCGCTTTAGCGACAATTGCTTTTGCATTGACACTGCCACTTGCTGACGCTATAAATCGAGTCAGCATACGAGAAGCAAATTCGACAGCTTCATCAAAGCACTTATCAAACTCAGGGCTTTCTTCCCACGTTGGGTTATACATGGAAATTGTTTGACTTAAACTTATACCCTGCTGAACACCCTCAACATGACCACAATCAATTGCATCAATGGTTGAAACTAATCCTGCATCAACTCTGTCTGCAACTGCTTGATTATTGTCACACAGTGCTAAACCATACTTTTGCCACACCAATCCAAATGACGAGTACGGTATTCCATTTTCACGCTCCCCAGCGCCACCACGTTGGTGGTGATCAAAACGCCCAGCATCTGGATCGTATTGCCCACCTACATCAATCACTATATCAGCACTGTCCATAAGCGCTTTATCACGTGTACGTACTAAATTAAACGAAGGGTAGACATGTTTAAGCACCGCGATGCTAAATACATCATCGGCATGAAAATTACCGTTATGAGTAACTACTGTTAAATCGGTCACTGAACTGGTGTCTTTATTAGAAAGGATAAGGAAGTCTCGCTCTGTATTGCGTTAATTGTGAAAACTATAGGACGTTAAGTGGTGAATTTTATACGAATGTGATTAACAAGAACAGGATTCTTGTTAGTCGTTTTGATACTACGACAGACTCCAGCCAAATTACCAAAGCATGTTAATTTAAAATTGAAGGTGTCTACATTTTAATAAGACTGATGCCAGCATAAATAATCATCGAAGTTCATAGGCTTAGCAATTAAATAGCCTTGAATCATGTCAACGCTCATTGCTTTAAGTACGGTAAATTGTTCTTCGGTTTCAACACCTTCAGCAACAACTGTTAAGTTAAGGCTTTTACCTAAATTAATAATGGTTTGCACAATACTAAACCCTGTGCCTTTATCTAATATTTTATCTATAAAGCTTTTATCTACTTTTAATTCATTCACTGAAAACGAGCTCAAATGCGTTAAACACGAATAGCCTGTACCAAAGTCATCTATTGAGAAAATAAAACCTTGCTGCTTTAACTCATCAATTTGCGATATTACGCTGGCTATATCGCCGCTAAGCATAGACTCTGTGATCTCTAACTTAATATTCGATGGATTAACATTATAATCATTAACAACATTTAATAATTCAGTTTTTAACGTCGTTGAATTGAACTGGACTTGACTGATGTTGATAGACACTTTAAATGAATCATCAATCAGCTGCTTGCTATTAAGCTCATTTATTAGAATACAAATATCACGCAGAACAGTGTTTTGGAGCTTTTGAATAACCCCATTTTGCTCAGCGATTGGAATAAAGTCATTAGGCGCAATCAGCCCCTTACTTGGGTGATGCCATCTAATTAAAGCCTCAGCCCCAGTAATTTTACCATTTGCATTTATTTGCGGCTGAAAATACGCACTAAACTCATCGTGTGCAATGGCTCTTACAATGTCGGTTTCAAGTTCGGCCTGATTTTCAAGCAATGCTTGTAACTCGGGATCATAAAAGCTGCAGCTATTGCCGTTTTTCATTTTAGAACGGTACATAGCCGTATCAGCAAATTTAAGAATATTATCGGTTAAATGATTGCTTTTATCTATTAAACAAATACCAATGCTACAACTGACCTGAAAGGCTAAGCGGCCCACTTCAAATTTATCATAAAAAACACTTTGTATTATTTTTGCAATTTTTTCAGACTCTAAAATTGCACTTTCTGTATTATCACCAACATATTCAAGCAATATAATAAACTCATCGCCACCAACACGCGCTAATGTATCTTTTTCACTAACAACACCATTAAATCGTTTTGAAAGCTCTACAAGAACTTCATCACCCGCGCTGTGGCCTACTGAATCGTTTATTCGTTTAAAATTATCTAAGTCTAGAAATAATAACGCACCGGTCACATCGCTTTGCTTTATATTCTCAACATAGGCTGATAATTTGTCATTCAGCATTCGTCTATTTGGCAAACCTGTTAATGGGTCATAAAAGGCAAGCCTTTCTACTTCTAGCTCTGCTTTTTTTCTTGTTGTTATATCGCGTGCAACCCAAACAATATAACGCTGAGATGGGTTATCTGACTGGTAATCTTTAATGGGTGATGTACGACCTTCAAAAACCATTATTTTGCCGTCGATATCTAATTCGTATTCAAATACTTGAACATCGTTTGTGAGCAATGTTTTATTTATTACCGCCATTATTGATGTGGCATCTTCAGCAGGCATTACGTCATTAATTTTTTTATTTATTAAGTCAGATTGTGACTTGTATAAAAGCGCGTCGGTGGTGCCATAAATATCCATATACTCACCCTCTTCACTAATAATAAGTGTTAAATCGGGCATAACCTTTGTAAAAGCTGCAAATTTTTCATTACTTTTTTCTAAATCAGTAATGAGCTGGTTAGCTTTTATGTACTCTGCGTTTTTTTCAAGTGCAATACTTGTGAAATTTACAAAATAGTCGATTAATTCAAGTTCGAAAGGTGAAGGCTTTTTGGGCTTATCGTGGTAAATGGCAAACGTGCCTAAAATACTAGATTTAGTTGAAATAACAGGGGTAGACCAACACGACTGCAATCCAAACTGTAAAGCGACTTCTTTAAAATCAGCCCACAACGATGAATTGGCTATGTCTTCAACAATAACGCGCTCGCCTAAATAAGCTGCAGTACCGCACGAGCCAACATTTGGACCTATGTGAACCCCATTGATTGCCTGACAATAACCATCCTCAATGTTAGGCGCGGCACAGTGCAGCAATTGCCCTTTGTTTAGTGACAAAATAGAACATTTAGCGGATTTTTCATCAATAAGTTCTTCTATCGATAAGCAAATTTCGTCAAGAACATCCTCAAACGGGAGTCCAAGCGCTATTTTAGATAAAATATCTTGCTGATGGGATAACAACTTATTTAATCTAACTGTTTCCATTTGACACCACACACTTTCATTATTGTTTTTAGCTTACAGATGTTTTTTAAAAACAGTACAGTATTCAGTACCGAATAAAATTATTCGCTTAGGTAATGTAAAGTATAGCTTTAAATAAACGACTTTTACTGCTAATTACTGTTTTTTATACAATAATAAACAGCATAGCATTAGTCTATAAAATATAGATGTTTTAAAATCTGCTTGTTATTGGCATAAGCCAAGCTCCATAAACACACTTTGCGGGTTATCTTGATAAGAACCAAAACAACCACAACGTTTAAACCCTAAATTTTCATATAGTTTAATCGATTCTATTTGTTTAGGGCCAGTTTCCAATCTAATCAATGGTATTTCTTCTTCGCCTGCGTAGTGCAAAAGAATTTGCATAACTCTGCGAGATAACCCTTTCCCACGGTAACTAGGGTTTACATAAAGGCGTCTTACTTCTGCGTAAGATGGTTCCCCTGATTGCATTACAATTGCCCCACAAGCAACAATCCCGTCATCATTTTTTAACCCAATGGCATAAACGTTAGGTTTATCTAGTTCGCTTAAGGTAAGTGATTGCGCGGTAGCTACAGGGTATAAAGAGTTTATAAGTCGGTCGATATCAGCAAAAACATTAATCACATCCTGGTCATTCGGTTTTAAATCAACTAACTGCATTGAGTATCTCAAATTTATATTAATTATATGTTGTGAAACTATACCGAATTGTAACAAATGAACAACCTCTGCATGGTGTTTTAACACAATTACCGCTTTAAATGATTCAGACTCAGTACTTTCAAATAAGGAACTGATAAAAAATGCGTGTACCTTGCTTTAAACACTTTGTTACGCAAAATAGCTGTTCAAAATTATTAAGCTATTTATACTAACTTAAGTTGTAAACATTGATTGAGGTTGTTGTGCAGATCATACAAGGTATGGAATATTTTTTTTCAGGATTTAAATTAATAAGCCAAAAAGGATTAAAGCGCTTTGTGCTCATTCCGCTTTTGATTAATATTTTATTATTTGGTAGTTCATTATTTTTCTTATTTGGCTGGTTGAGTGACGGTTTTAATTATATCAACAACATGCTCCCCGAATGGCTAAGCTGGTTAGAATGGTTGATGTGGCCAATAGCGGTATTAGTCGTGCTATTTAGTTATAGTATGGTGTTTACCGTGATTACAAACTTTATTGCAGCCCCATTTAATGCACTTTTGAGCGAAAAAGTAGAGTTGTACTTAACGGGTCAAAAAATTAACGATGATGGCTTTGCTGACTTAATAAAAGATATACCACGTATGCTTGCCCGTGAGTGGACCAAGCTATGCTATTACTTACCACGTGCTATTGGCTTTTTTATATTACTGTGGGTTTTACCGGTGATAGGACAAATACTGTGGGTATTATTCACTTGCTGGATGTATGCGGTGCAGTATAAAGATTATGCATTTGATAACCATAAAATTAGTTTTAAAGAGATGAAAAACGACTTAAAGTCTAAACAGGGGCTTTCTTATGGGTTTGGCTTTGCTGTTATGCTATTAACAGCCATTCCATTTGTGAACCTAATTGTTATGCCTGTCGCAGTATGCGGTGCTACAAGGCTGTGGGTAGATAATTACCGACCAAAATACCGAAGCTAACTCTAAAATGAAGTTATTACTTTAGTAACAGTGTGTATATAAAAATGGGCCTAGCGGCCCATTTTTTGTCTTCAATCAGCTGTATAAGCTTTGAGGGACTTTAGTCACATTTAAATGTACCGTTATCTCTTCTCTATCATGGTATAAATGCTTAGCTTGTAATTCGTAGCTAATACCGTACTTAGCGAGCTCTTCTTTTATCATTGCTAAGCACTCATATACACTGTCAAAGCGCTTTTTCATTGGTAATTTAAGATTAAAAATAAGCTCTTTTGCATAGGCATTGACTGCCCAGTCAATCATTAGGCTGGTTACTTTGGTTGGTTTTTCTACCATGTCACATACAAGCCAAGTAATGTTTCTTTTCTCTGGACGATATTTAAAGCCATCCTCTCTAAAATGCTTAACCTGCCCTGTTTCCATTAGGTTATCATTCATTGGTCCATT
>NZ_NTLW01000189.1:0-29017 GCF_002632075.1 Pseudoalteromonas sp. ESRF-bin5
TAACGTGAAACCATTTCTGCACGCACCATTTCAGAAATGTACGGTGCGTATAAATCTATTTCAGCACCATGAAAGTAAGCGGTAATAGGTTGGCTTGTTGCATCATCATACACGTCTTGTGTTATGTAGTTTTCAGTTAATAAACGACCAAGTACAACATTACGGCGTGCTTTTGCACGGGTAGGGTTACGAATTGGGTTTAACGCCGAAGGCGCTTTTGGCAAGCCAGCAATCATCGCCATTTGAGCAAGCGTTAAGTCTTTTAACTCTTTACCGTAATAAACTTGAGCGGCAGCTCCAATACCAAAGGCGCGGTTACCTAGCTCGATTTTGTTTAGGTAAAGTTCTAAAATTTCATCTTTAGTAAGTACATTTTCTATGTGTAGAGCGATGAATATCTCTTTTATTTTACGGATATAAGCTTTTTCTCGGGTTAAGAAAAAATTACGTGCAAGTTGCATGGTAATAGTACTAGCACCTTGTTTTTTCTCGCCTGTAGAAATAAGAACAATAGCAGAGCGAACTATGCCAATAGGGTCTATACCTATATGGTCATAAAAGCGATTATCTTCAGTTGCTAAAAATGCATCAATTAAAGGTTGTGGGATTTCATCAATAGTGACCGGAATTCGACGTTTTTCACCAAATTGATTGATCAAAAGGCCATCTTTAGTGAATACTTGCATAGGAGTTTGTAATTGCACGTCTTTTAAAACTTGCACACTGGGGATATCAGGTTTAACGTAGTAATAAAGACTGACCAAAGTTATCAGACCGATTAACGTACAAATGATAAAAAATTGTAAAGTTCGTTTTAATAAAATCACTTATATTTCCCTAAATGGACTCCCAATTGCGAGTTTGGACTGATAGTATATATTGATTAAAAAATGAATAATATTTTTTCAGAAAAAAATTATAACTTGTTTATTATTAAAACAAAGGCCAAGTTGCAAACATGCTAAGTCAACTATTTCAAAAGCCGTCGCCAATGATGGTAGGAATTGATATCGGATCGCACTCGATTAAAGCGGTGCTTCTGAGAGAAATTGAAAGTGGATTTCGATTAGAGGCCCTAGCAATTGAGCCCATGCCTAAAGGCGCCATGAGTGAACGAACAATTCAAGATATTGAAGCGATTGGTAATGTAATAACAAAATTAAAAAGAAAATTACCTAAGTCACTTAAAAATGCAGCAGTGGCGGTGTCAGGGCAAACGGTTATTACAAAAGTAATTTTTATGGATGTGTCGTTAAGTGATGCAGAACTTGAATCTCAAATTGAAATTGAAGCAGATAGTTTAATACCTTACCCCCTTGATGAAGTTAGCTTAGACTTCGAAAAGCTTTCTACTAACGAAGCTGATCCGAGTAAAATGAATGTATTACTTTCAGCAGCCCGAACAGAAAGTGTTGAAGCACGTGTTGGCGCATTAGAAGAGGCTAATCTCGATACTAAGATTGTTGATGTAGAAAGCTACGCTTTAAGCCGTGCGATGGACGTTTATTATCAACAACTACCAAGCGATGCCTTCAATAAGTGTGTTGCTGTTGTAGATATTGGTGCCGTACTCATGCTTGTAAGTGTTGTGCAAGCTGGTGAAACTATTTATACACGTGACCAGGTTTTTGGTGGTGATCAATACACAAATAGTATTGTTAACTACTACAACAAAGGGTTTGATGAAGCTGAAATAGGTAAAACATCAGGCGACTTACCACCTAACTATACCTTTGAGGTATTAGCACCATTTCAAACAGCGTTGCTTCAGCAAGTACGTAGAGCGGTGCAAATGTTTTTAACAACGAGTGGTAAAGAACAAATAGACTACATTGTGCTTACCGGTGGAACTTCTATGATCAAAGGGCTTGATCGCTTATTAATTGAAGAATTAGGTATACACAGTGTTGTTGCAGAACCGTTTGCAAATATGGAAATTTCGCCAAAAGTAGATCGTAATGTTATGCAGCGTCATCGAACACAGTTTGCAATTGCAACAGGTTTGGCATTAAGGAGCTTTTCATCATGCCACATATAAATCTATTGCCTTGGCGAGAACTGCAGCGCGAAGAATCTAAAAAGAAATTTGTAACCATACTAGTTGGAATTGTTTTAGCTTGTTTTTTAAGTATGTACTTATTAAGTATGTTTTACACTGCATTAAAAGACGGACAAAACTTAAAAAATAATTACTTAAGTTCTGAAATAAGCATGCTTGATCGAAAGATCAGTGATATTAGAGAATTAGACAAACGAAAAGAAAACCTACAGCAGCGAATGCGATTAATCGAAGAGCTGCAAAGTAGCCGTAACCTTGGCACACAAATTATGGATGAAGTAACAAAAATAGTACCTCAAGGTATTTACTTAACAAAGCTGGAGCGCAGAGGGAACCAGATTTATGTACTTGGCCGAAGTGAATCAAATAACCGTTTATCTACCATGATCCGCCAGGTACAAAGTTCATATTTGTTAGAGCGTTTGACCATGCAGGATATTGTTGCAGGTGATCAGTCTTCGCGTTTACTTAGTGACTTTAGTATGGAGTTTTACGTAAAACCATTTGACGAGATTGGTGAGGTACGTAATGAACCTTGATTTTAAAGCGCTTGGCGAAATAGATTGGAATGAAATTGAGTTAGACAATATTGGTGATTGGCCTGCTGCTGTAAAAGTAATTTGCTGTGCATTTGTTGCTGGGCTCATATTATTTTTTAGCTATAGCCTGTTAGTTTCTGACGAGATTGATAGCTACCATAATGCGGTATCAAAAGAGGTCGACTTAAGAAGTACCTACAGAACAAAATACGCTGTAGCGAGTAAGCTAGATATTTATCGCCAACAAATGATAGAAATGGAAGATAAGTTTTCTCAATTACTTAAGCGGTTACCGACATCAAACGAAATACCAGGCTTACTTGACGATTTATCTTATGTTGGCACAACGAGCGGTTTAACATTTTTAAAAATTGGTTGGTTACCTGAAGTAGAGAAAGAGTTTTATACCGAGCTACCTATCAAAATAGAAGTAGTAGGTACTTATCATGAATTTGGTGAATTTGTTGGCAAAGTTGCTCAGTTACCACGAATAGTTAGTTTGCATGACTTTTCTATTACGTCTTCTGGCGAAAAACAACTAACATTTAGTGTTGTTGCAAAAACTTACCGTTATGAAGAAGGAGTTAAAAAATGAGGCTCCTTCATTTAATGCCGATATTGGCTAGTTTTGCGTTAGTGGGGTGTAACGACGATACCTCAGAACAAAAAGAGTTTATTGACCAGGTAAAAGCGAGCACAACACCTAAAGTTGAGTCGATTCCTGAGCTTACTCAATTTGAGATTTTTGAATATAGTGCTGGAAATTTACGAAGTCCATTTGTGGCACCTCAACCTGAAATAATTCAGAACAAACTGACGCAAATAAAAAACTGTTTACATCCAGATCCAGACAGGCGCAGAGAGCCATTAGAAAAATACCCGTTAGATAATTTAGCAATGAAAGGTACAATTGGTTCAAGTGGTCAAGTTTGGGCGCTTATAACTGCTGCAGATGAAACATTACATCGTGTAACGATTGGTAATTATTTGGGTAGTTACGATGGCAAGGTAAAAGCTGTGAGTAACGATTTTATAGAATTAGTTGAATTAATCCCTGATGGGTCTGGTTGTTGGAAAGAGCGCCTGACTAAACTGGAAATGTTAGAGGCGGCAACTGATGGCGCAAATTAATAATAAAAAAGGTAAAAATAACATGCATAAGGATGTTCTTTGGTTTAATCGCATTGCGAGAGCTTTATTTGCAACAGCCGCTTTGGTTTGTGCTAACAATGCTTTGGCAGGACCATTGCTTTACGATGTACGTTATAACCCATTACTTAAAGGTGAAACCGAATTACAGCTTGTTTTCGACGAAGAGATAACTTTAGAACCGCAAATTCAAGTATTTAACAGCCCAGCGCGTATTGAAATGTTTTTTGATACTGCAGAGTTAGAATTAGGATTAAATGACGTTGAAGTTAATCAAGCAGGTATTAGTAGTGTCACCAATGTGTTATCTGAGCAAGGTTTAAAGGTAACAGTTAATCTAGACAGATTAAAAATGTATGAAACAGAAGTTAATAACAACTTAGTTTCAATACGTGTATCGGATAACCCATTAACCGGTTCAGTAACTGAAGATGAAGCCGTTCTGACAGGTGATGTGAGTGGAAACTACATTAACCGTATCCAATCTATTGATTTTAGACGTGGTGAGAAAGGTGAGGCAAAGGTACTTGTATTTTTACAAGACACTCAAGCTGCTATAGAGGTTCACGAAAGTGGCGGCAAAATTTACGCAGATTTTCACCATACAGATATTCTGGACGATCTACTTTATGAGTTAGATGTTTTAGACTTTGGTACCATTGTTAGTACTATCGAAACATTTAAAGAAGAAGGGCGAAGCCGCGTTGTTATAGAACCTAATGCCGAGTTTACATTCACGTATCAGCAAATAGACAATATTCTTACCCTCACAGTTGAAAAAGATGAAACTCAAAATGCTTACCTAGATGGTGGTAAAGAGTATCAAGGTCGACCAATGACCTTAAACTTTCAAGATATTTCAGTCCGTGCAGCGTTACAAATTATCGCAGGCTATAACGACTTTAACTTAGTAACAAGTGATTCCGTTACCGGTAACATTACCTTGCGCTTAGATGGCGTGCCGTGGGACCAAGCACTTGATGTCGTATTACGTATAAAAGGGTTGGACAAGCGCATGGATGGTTCTATCTTAATGGTAGCGCCAGCAGAAGAGCTTGCAGCCCGTGAAGCAAAAGATCTAAAAGCAAAGCAGCAAGTTGAAGATTTAGAGCCGCTTTACAGCGAATATATGCGATTGAATTATGCCAAAGCTGAAGACTTTGCTGACTTACTTAAAACAGATATTAATAGCATCATTACTCCACGAGGAAGTGTGTCGGTTGATCAGCGTACTAACACTTTACTCGTTAAAGACACTGTTAAGAGCATAGAAAATATTAGACGCATGATTGAAACCCTAGACATACCGGTTCAACAGGTTGTTATTGAATCTCGTATGGTAACAGTGCGTGATAACGTAACTGAGGACCTAGGTGTTCGTTGGGGATTTAGCGATCAGCAAGGTAGTGATGGTATATCTGGTTCTTTAGAAGGCGCTGAAACCATTTCAAATGGCGTAATCCCTGACTTAACAGATAGATTAAATGTAAATCTACCTATTACAAACCCAGCGGCAAGTATAGGCCTCCACATAGCAAAACTCGCCAACGGGACATTAATCGATTTAGAGTTAAGTGCGCTTGAAGAAGAGAATAAAGGCGAGATTATTGCAAGCCCGCGTATTATTGCTGCCAATCAGCAAAAAGCGCGCATTGAACAAGGTACTGAAATACCCTATACAGAATCGGCTTCTAGTGGTGCAACAACGGTAAGCTTTAAAAAAGCAGTACTTAGTTTAGAGGTGACGCCACATATAACGCCTGATAATAAAGTAATTTTAGACTTAATTATCACGCAAGATACACGTGGCGATACTGTACAAACAGGTACCGGTGAGGCCGTTTCGATAGATACTCAAGAAATTCAAACACAAGTATTAGTTGAAAACGGGCAAACTATCGTACTGGGGGGCATTTTCCAACAGCAGATAATCAACACTACAAATAAAGTGCCGGTGTTAGGTGATATTCCTTATGTTGGTAGGTTGTTTAAAAGCACTAGTGAATTTAATGAAAAGCGTGAATTGCTTATTTTCGTGACACCAAAAATACAAATAGATTAAAATAAGGTACTTTTTTGTTAATCAACGGGTGATTATTTAGTTTAATTGCTCGTTATGTGGCTTTTTATTCTAATTGACTTGAAATACCCCTGCAATTACTGAGATAATCCCCTCCTTAATTTTGGGGCCAGGTCGTTAGGCGGGGTTTTATTTCAAATTTTAGAGTTCGTTTGTACTAAAAGATATGGCTGAGAAACGTAATATATTTCTAATTGGCCCCATGGGGGCTGGAAAAAGCACAATTGGTCGTCACATTGCCGATCAATTACACCTTGAATTTGTTGATTCTGATCAAGAAATCGAACGCCGCACGGGTGCAGATATTGCCTGGGTATTCGATCTTGAAGGTGAAGAAGGCTTTAGACTTCGTGAAGAATCTGTTATTGGCGACTTAACTGAAATGCAAGGTATTGTTCTTGCTACAGGTGGTGGTTCAGTAATGAGTAAAGAAGTTCGAAACAAGCTTTCGGCTCGTGGTATCGTTGTATACCTAGAGACACCTATTGAAAAGCAAGTTGCACGCACACAACGCGACAAGCGTCGCCCGTTACTGCAAACAGAAGAAGCACCTCGTGATGTACTAGAGCGCTTAGCAGAAGAACGCGAACCGTTATACAAAGAAGTGGCTGATTTTGTTGTACGCACTGATGAGCAAAGCGCTAAAGTCGTTGCAAATCAAATCATTGAGAAATTAGATTTTTAAAACCAATACATAATAAAGGATTAGCTGAGCATGCTTAAATTAACTGTTAATTTGGACGAGCGAAGTTATCCTATTTATATTGGGCAATCTGCACTTCAAGATAATGGCCGTCTAATTCATCATATTGGTGATTGTCGGCCTATCATCATTACTAATGACACAATAGAACCTTTATATCTACAAGGCTTACTTGATTCATTAGCTGAATTAAATCCTCTTTCCTTTATCATACCTGATGGTGAGCAATACAAGTCACTAGAGTGGTTTGAAAAAATATCCGCTTTTTTACTGCAAAATAACTGTGGTCGCGATACTTGTTTAATTGCATTAGGTGGTGGCGTAGTTGGTGATTTAACTGGTTTTGTAGCTGCATGTTATCAACGTGGCGTGCCGTTTATTCAAATACCTACAACACTTTTATCGCAAGTAGATTCATCAGTTGGTGGAAAAACAGCGGTGAACCATCCGTTGGGGAAAAACATGATTGGGGCTTTTTATCAGCCACAAGCTGTTTTTATTGATACTCAGTCTCTTCATACACTCCCAAAAAGAGAGTTTGCGGCAGGAATGGCTGAAGTTATCAAGTATGGTTTAATATACGATACCGAGCTTTTTACTTATTTAGAGCAAAATGTTGAAAACTTACAGCAGCTAAATGAAACATGCCTGCAGCATATCATTTATAGGTGCTGTGAAATTAAAGCGTTAATCGTTGCTGAGGATGAAAAAGAACAAGGTCTCAGAGCATTGCTAAACCTGGGGCATACCTTCGGCCACGCAATTGAAGCCCAAATGGGTTATGGTAAGTGGCTTCATGGTGAAGCTGTTGCTACGGGTATGGTGTTAGCTTCTCAGTTAGCTCACACTCGAGGTGACTTAACGCAGCAGGATGTAGCGCGTATTGTGGATGTTATTAAACAATATAACTTACCAACTGAAGTACCTGCAGATATGACGAGTGAACAATTTTTATTGCATATGCGCAAAGATAAAAAAAATAAAAAAGGAACTATCCGTTTTATTTTACCCACTCAATTTGGTCAATGTGCACTGGTAGACGATGTATCTGACGATCAAGTCCGAGCATTAATCGAGCACTAAATGCAGTCACAAATTTTACCAAGCCGTGCGGCTTTGGTGGATAGAATCGCACTGCAATTTGAATATGGTCAAAACCTTATTATTTTACTGGGCACATCAGGCCTAGGAAAAAGCTATCTGCTTGAAACCTTTATTACCGATAAATACAACGACTTTAATAAAGCATTTGTACAATCGAGTGCAAAATTGACAGACGCTCAGTTAATGAGCGATCTATTAGAGCAAAGCTTTAACAACCCGTTGGTTGATCATAATTTAAGTTTGTCTGAAAATTTTTATCAGTTACTTAATCAACAGCAACCGGGCTCCTGTTTATGGGTTATTGACGGTGGTAGGCACTTATCAGAAGAGTTTTTAGTTGAGCTGGAGCTGCTAGCTAAAAATAGCCCAATCACTCTTTATATTATGATTGCCTCAGCTGCAAAGTTACCGGTTGAACATGCAGTTGAAATTCATCTTGAACGCCTCCCTCTTCATGAAAGTAAGCAGTTAATGGGATGGTACTTTGAAAAGCTTCCTCACGATGAAGATCCTGTTTTCCAAGCTTTTTTAGCTGAAGCTAATGGTAATCCTAGTTTATTGCTTGCATGGCAACAGGATGAGTACATCGCAGATATCAAAGTTAAAGATAAAGTATCATGGCGTGTACATTTGCTGGTACTTATGTTGCTCATTATGTTCTTAATTATAGGCTTGTTATATAAGTCAGATATGAGTGATTGGTGGCAAAAGCATTATGAGCAAGGCACCATTGAGGTTGATAGCACTGCTATTCCAGTGAGCCAGGCTATTGCACCTATACCTGACACAGTAACAAAAGAAAAAGTAGCCGACATACAGCCTACCGCTAAAGGTGAAAGAAAAAATGATATATCTGCAATTATGCAAAGCTTAAATGCAGGCAGCGAGATCAATGAGCCTATTAGCTCTAATACGCTCATAAAAGATGAACCTGTTAAAGAGCTTGTGCAATCAAAAGTTAACAATGAGGTTGATGCATCATCAGTGCAACTGCCCATAAACGAAGTTAGCTCATGGTATTCTAAGCAAAATGATTCAAATACGGTGATTCAGTTACTTGCAGTAACACAAAAGCAGGTTGTAGATGATTTTATAGAGCAGTATGCACTCCAATTAACAACGTACACTTATCAAACTCAAAGAAACGGTAAAACATGGTGGGTGGTGACAACCGGCAGTTTTACAAGCATGAACGATGCACAGCAAGGTATGAAAAACCTACCTGCAAGTATCTTAAAAAATAAGCCGTTTTATAAAAAAATTAGTAAAATAAAACAAGAAATTGCACTAGTTGATCAGTAATATAAATCGCTTTAGTGTAAAATCGCGCAACACCAGATTGAAGTAAAGAACCAATGCAGCAAAAGAGTAGAGCCTTCCTTAAATGGGCTGGCGGAAAATACAGTCTCGTTGATGATATTAACGCGCGATTAAACCAAGCAAGTTCGCATGCTGATACCTTGGTTGAACCTTTTGTTGGTGCCGGTTCCGTTTTTCTAAATAGCGATTTTAAGCATTATATTCTTAACGATATTAATGCTGATTTAATCAACTTATATAAAGAATTAAGAAATTCACCCGATGAATTTATTAGTGATGCAAAAAAGCTATTCGTTGATTTAAATAACCACCCCGATGCGTACTACGAATACCGAGTTCAGTTTAATCAAAGCCGTGATGTATATGAGCGGTCAATGCTATTTTTATACATGAATCGTTTTGGTTACAACGGCTTATGCCGTTATAACTTAAAAGGTATTTTTAATGTACCATTTGGTAAATATAAAAAGCCTTATTTTCCTGAAAAGGAAATGTACTTTTTTGCTGAAAAAGCACAGCAAGCGACGTTTACATGCTTAGGCTACGATGACGTATTTAAACTGGTTCCTAATAACGCGGTTATTTATTGCGATCCACCCTATGTCCCTTTGAGTAAAACGGCTTCGTTTACTTCTTATGCTAAGGGCGGGTTTAATTTAGATGATCAGGCTAATTTAGCTAATTTGGCAGAAAAAGCGGCGTTTGAAAATAACACCCCAGTGCTTATTTCAAATCACGATACAGTATGGACACGGAAAATATACAGCCAAGCATCACTTGATCAAATTCAAGTAAAAAGGACGATAAGCCCTAAGGGCGGAACTCGTAATAAAGTAGGCGAGTTAATGGCTATGTACTTACCACTAAAACAACCACAGCATAAATTGAAAGCGCAAAAGCGATAAATAGTATTATCGCAATAGCAATGATTGAGGAAATAGAGTGTTCTTGAAAATCTGCGCGGCGCTTTTGTTCTGATTGAACACCAAAAAATGCGGCTAGCACACTTTGCAACGCGCTAATAAAGTGCCGCATTGTCTAGAATAAAGGCTTTAAAGAAGGTGTTTTCTTGCTGTCGTCTGAGCTTGTTAATAACTCAAGTAAATCCAAGTAGTGAAACTGAGCGCTGCGGCTATCACCAGTGATCCAAGAAAACCAAGAAGAGTCTTCTTCAAGTACATGTAAACAGGGTTTACTTGTGTTTATTTCGTGTGTTGATTGCGGAGCACAATTATTAACCGAGCTTAACTCTTGCCCTGAACTTGGCGTAAAATTTACTACCCCAATAACTAATAATGCAGATGCAATTAATATCCCAATTTTAAAAGCGCGCATGATTTGAACCTAATAATTTGTTACTTTTTTAAGCATAACAAAAACTGCTCAAATAACAAACTTGTTTCTAATAAAGACTATTAATTAAATGTCAAAAATAGCCACTTAAGCACTTCAAACGCAACAGTATTACGCCTTAGTTGCTTGGGTAACGTCATCAATTGAGTTACATTAACGTAATATTTTACTCATTGGTGAATCTGCTATGTTTAGCCCAGAACAAAAATACTTAATTGCCCCATCAATTCTTTCAGCTGATTTTGCAAAGCTTGGTGAAGATGTTGATAGCGTTTTAGCCGCAGGTGCAGATGTAGTGCATTTTGATGTAATGGATAATCACTATGTACCTAACTTAACGATTGGACCTATGGTGTGTAAAGCACTAAGGGACTACGGTATCACCGCGCCAATTGATGTGCATTTAATGGTTAAGCCTGTCGATAGCATCATTCCACAGTTTGCAGAGGCGGGGGCTTCAATAATTACTTTTCACCCAGAGGCGAGTGAGCATATTGATCGCACGATTCAATTAATCAAAGATCATGGCTGTAAAGCTGGCTTAGTATTTAACCCAGCGACCAGTTTAAGCTATTTAGATCATGTAATTGATAAGCTAGATACTATTTTACTCATGTCTGTTAACCCCGGATTTGGTGGGCAAAGCTTTATTCCTCATACACTTAAAAAGTTAGCGCAGGCAAAGCAACGAATTGTTGAGTCAGGTCGAGATATTCGACTAGAAGTGGACGGTGGTATTAAGGTGGATAATATCGCTGCAGCAGCTCAGGCCGGTGCAGATATGTTTGTAGCAGGCTCTGCTATTTTTAATCAGCCAGACTACAAAGTAGTTATTGATCAAATGCGTCAGCAACTTGAGAGTGTAAAATAATGCAGTACGATGCGGCATTTTTTGATTTGGATGGCACACTAGTCGATAGTGTATATGACCTATATATCTCAATTAACTTAACATTAAGCGACTTGGCATTTCCTATTGTAAGCCAACGTTTGGTCGAAAGCTGGGTAGGTAATGGTATAGATATGTTGGTAAAGCGGGCACTGAGTGGTGATATGCAGGTTAGTGAGCATTTAGATGAATCACTAACCAATAAAGCCATTGCACAGTTTCATAAGCATTATGAACAACAGGTAGGCCAATACAGCGTGTTATACCAACATGTTGAAACAGGGCTTGCAGCTTTACGTGGTATGCAAAAAGCATTGATAACTAATAAGTCTCGAATTTTTACTGAAAAACTTCTTGATAAGTTAGCACTTACCAATCATTTTGAGCTTATTATTTGTGGCGATGATATGGCAAAAAAACCGTCACCTGAGCCATTATTGTTTGCGTGTAAAAAGCTAAATATTGAGGCCTCTAAAGCAATAATGATTGGCGATTCTAAAAGCGATATACTTGCTGCAAAAGCGGCGGGTATTGATGTAATTGCAGTAGGCTATGGCTATAATCAAGGTGAAAACCTTGCTGATTATAATCCACAGTACCTATGCGATAACTTCTTAGATATAATACCTGTCCTAACACAGCGTTAAATATTAATAATTAAGTAAATAAAGGAAAATCATGAGTAAACCAGTAGTTTTAAGCGGCATTCAGCCAACCGGTGGTATGACAATAGGCAACTATGTTGGCGCTATTAACCAGTGGCTAAAGTTACAGGAAGATCACGAAAGTTTCTTTATGTTGGTTGACTTGCATGCTATCACCGTTCGCCAAGAGCCAGAATTATTACGCTCTCGTGTACTAGATGGCGTTGCATTGTATGCTGCATGCGGTATCGACCCTGAAAAGTCAGCGTTATTTGTTCAGTCTCAAGTGCCAGAGCACGCACAGTTAGCGTGGGTACTTAACTGTTACGCGCAAATGGGTGAACTTAACCGTATGACCCAGTTTAAAGATAAGTCGTCAAAGCATGCTAACAATGTAAACGTGGGCTTATTTTCGTACCCAGTTTTACAAGCGGCCGATATTTTACTTTATCAAGCCGATCAGGTACCAGTAGGCGAAGATCAAAAACAACACTTAGAGCTAACGCGTGACATAGCAACACGCTTTAATAACTTATACGGTGACGTTTTTAAACTGCCAGAGCCTTACATTCCAGAGTTTGGTGCGCGTGTAATGAGTCTACAAGACCCACTCAAGAAAATGTCAAAGTCTGACGAAAATCCAAACGGCTACATTATGTTATTAGATGAGCCTAAAAAGATTGAGAAAAAGCTTAAAAAAGCAGTGACCGATTCAGACGAGCAAGCGCGTATTTACTTTGACCGAACTGAAAAGCCAGGTGTATCTAACTTACTTACTTTATTAAGCGTAGCGACTAAGCGCTCAATAGAAGACTTAGTACCAGAGTTTGAAGGTAAAATGTACGGTCATCTTAAAAAAGATACAGCCGATGCAGTAGTGAGTATGATTGAACCAATTCAAGCACGCTTTAAAGAAATTCGTGAAGATCAAAATTTACTTGATAACATAATGAAATCGGGTGCTGAAAAAGCAAGCGTACGTGCAGAGAAAACGCTAAAGTCGGTATACGATGCATTAGGGTTTATTCCACGCGGATAGGTTTATCGAAATAAAAATGCCGCTTATTAGCGGCATTTTTTATATTGCACATATCAACATGATAGACCCAAATAAAAACAGCAGGGATACTGCTAATTTGTCTGTTTTATCCATTATTCGGCTCCTTTTGCAGTAATTTCTTGTGCGTTATTAATGCTCACTAATGAAACGCTGTAGCCTTTATTTTCAAGTAATGTAAGCAAGCTATCTTCGCCTACAAGGTGTCCAGCCCCAACTAGTACAAACTCACTACTGTCGTTATTAAACATTGCCTCTACTTTTGGTAACCAATTATTATTTCTATCTTTGAATAGCTGCTTGTAGCTGTTTGGGTCATTTTTCTGCATTTTTTCAACCGCTACCTTATTTAGTGTGTCGGTATCACCTTCTCGCCATGCAGTTAATAATCCTTTAAACATATCATTATAGTTATTAAGATCGGCTAGATTACGTTTAATAAAGTCATTTTCGTTACCTTGACCCATTGTTTTAAATAACGCTAACTGAAACTCCATTGTTTCTAAGTAGTTTTTTGTTTTGTTGTCTTTAGTCGCTTTTTTCTCATAGTAAGCATCAACACCTTCTCCCATTAAGTTTTGTTTTTGCAGTTCCATCGACATTAAGACGATACTCACCATGGCTGGGCGAAAACCATCTAACTTTTCGAGGTTAGCGCCAAACTCACTCAGTTTATTTTCGAGTGAAGCTTTAACCTCAGGCTCTAACTTTTCACTTAACGTTTCATTATTAGTATATGAAAGCGCGCCAAGCATTTGCATTTGAGCATTAGTATCAGCTGGGTCTGGTACTGGCGCTTCAAAAACAATTGTATCGGCTTGTTCATAAGCATGATTAAACTCAACAGGTAATGGCATTTCAGCTTTAGGCAAAATATGTACAGTACCGCCAATAAATAACGAGTCATCTCCTTTGCTTACTTGCCATACAGAGCTTTGAGCTTGTGCTGTATTTGCTACCAAGCTGCAACCAAGTAAAACGCTGGCAGATACTAATTTTTTTGTAAAATTTTTCATAATAACTTCCTAATACTTTAAAATTTGTTGTTTTTAGTTAGATAAAATATTGCTGAAATAAGCAGTAATTGACGATGTTACTTTTGAAAGGTTTTCGTCAATTTCTGTGTTTATTTTGCTCATTGAAGAATCAAGTTCAGCTGATATTTTTTCATCTATTGAAGAAAGCAGTGTTTGCGTATCGACATGAGTTTTTAAAGACTCAGTTGCATTTACTGTGTTAGTTTTTTGCTGCTTTTTGTTAGTTGGTTTGTTTGTTTCTGTATGTTCACCAATTACACACTGCTCAACACTCTTTTTAAATATGTGTTGTTTCGTATCAACTGCGAAGGCTGATGTAGTATTAAAAGCAGTTACTAGTAGTAAAGTAGATAGACCTTTTTTCATTGTGCTGTTCATAATTAAACCTTTTATATTTTTAATTGCAGCTAATTTAGAATCGCAAATGATTTTTAGTAAGCTGCTTGTTGATGACGGTTTAAAGAATATCGCTGAATTTACTGAGAGTCGCTTATCTAGTTATGAGCAATTAATAGATAAGGTTTTAATCGTATTTAATTGTTTTAATTTAATGGGTTAGCGTAAAACCTTATATTGTTAATATAAGGTTTTAAATGCTTTTTATACACAATAATGAGTTGATGTGGTACGGTTTATAAAAATAAAAATACTTAAAGACTATGAATTATCAAATCGGACCTTGGCAATTTATAAGTAATCGCTGTGTGATTACTTCAAATAACTTAGAAAGGGAATTAGATCCACTTTTAGTAAAGTTATTACTGCACTTTGTAAATAAGCCTCAACAAATAGTTTCCCGCCAAGCGCTAATCGAAAGTGTATGGCAACAAAGCTATGTAGACGATAACGCGATTAACCGAGCTATCTCAGAGCTAAGAAAACAGCTTGCTCATCCAACTGAAAAAGCACCGCTTTTAAAAACGCATTACCGTAAAGGGTATAGCCTTACGGTAATACCTGAACAGTTAACACGAGAAAGCGTTACTGAAAAGCCTGTAAACTCAATATCTGACTCGGCTACTGACACTACAAATAGTGATGATTTTACTACTGCGACTATTTCAAAACCGGTTCCAGAAAAGAATATTAAACCGTTTTTGGCTTATACGTTATTAGTCATCACCTGTATTTGCTCTATTGTGTGGTTGGTACTGTTTTATACAAGTGAAGGCGCTGGTGATGTAGTTAAACAAGTTACGGTAAATAAGGTTGCGAGTACGTGGAATATAGGTAGTGAGGTTCACCCTGAGCTATCTTCAGATAAACACTATTTAGCTTATACCAATGTTGAACCTGAACAGGATTTTAATCGTGCATTTGTTAAGCGACTTTCTGATCAGCGAGAAGTAGAAATTACATATCCTGGTTTTCAGGTATCTATTTTATCGTGGCAGCTAAACCAACATGCTGTGCTATTACAAGCGACAAACTTAAAACAGCAGCAATGCGAAATGGTATTAGTTGATTTAAGCCAGTTTCCTATTATTGGAGACGCTAAACTTATAAAAAAATGCGACCTCAGATACACAGGTTATGCGCAATTAGATCAAAATGGGGAGTATATTTATTATACCGAGTACAAAAATGAGCAAGATGGCTCAGGGTTATATAAATTCGATTTAGAATTACAAAAAGAGTCGATTGTTATTCCTCCGCCAGGTGTAATGTATGGTGTAATAATGCCGCGTTTATCTCATTCGGGTAATAAAATAGCGTACATATTAAGCCAAAAAGGCCAGCCATTTTCTGTATTTAGTTACGACTTTAACACACGTGAGACTAAGCGATTATTTAAGGCAAAGAGAAGAACCATCAGTTTCGCGTTCGATTGGCTTTCAAATGATCAAGGCGTCATTGTGTTTGAAGACTCTGACCTTTCAAGCATTACGTTTAATGAAAATAATATAATTAAACATACTCTAAATGTTACCCCCGCAATTTCACCTTATTATATTGCAGTTCAGTCTGCTAATAGTCTGTTTTACTCAGCAAATAAAACACAAGCATTTTCATTAATTAAAGCAACGGATACCTTTGGTGACAATCCAGTTTATGAACCTTTGTATAAAAGTGATAATGACGACTACAGTATTGTTGAAGTAATAAATAAAGCTGGGCCAGCGCATGTTTTTGTATCAGAGCGCTCTGGTAGCAGCCAATTATGGATTGCTCAAAATGGGCTAACTAAGCAACTTAGTTTTTTTAATTACGACGATGACTCCTCTACCTATAAATTTAAAGGTTTAAAAGTATCTCCTAATAAGAGGCGTATATTATTAATAAAAAATAAGCGCTTTTCACTTTATGACCTAAACACGCAAAAATTCTACCCGTTAGAGATGTTAAGTGGGCGTAAAATAGAGAGTTATATTTGGTCAAAAAATAACGAAAGTATTATTTATATTGAGCAGCTTGATTCAAAAAATAGAGTCGTTGAGTTGAACTTGCTAACCCGAGATACTCGCGTAATTGAAGACATTAAAGCCAATAAGCTTATTTCAGATAGTGAAGGGAACGCTTACGCAATAACATTTGATCAGTTAATTCGTCTCTCAGATAAGCAAAGCTGGCCATTACCTAAAAATGCCAGAAAGGCGAATGTATATGGAGTAAGCAAAGACTATTTTTATTACTCAGATTCTATTTCAAGAATTGCTAGGCTCAATTTAAAAGAGGGTACCGTGCAAGATACACACGTGGACTTTCGGCCTGTCACTTTTGAGGTGAGTTCAGATAACGAAATTTTATTTACGGGTGCTAAATACAAAGATATGCAAATTATACAAATTAGTTGGGATGAATAAAAAGTTTATCAAGGACTAACAGTTGGGAGCCAAATATAAAAAACACCAAGTAGTTAAATTACTTGGTGTTTTTTATTGGTATTAAAGCAATGGCTTTAGGTAATGACCTGTGTGCGAGCGCTCACATTCGGCTACTTCTTCAGGCGTACCTGCAATAAGTATTTCACCGCCGCCAGCGCCACCTTCAGGGCCTAAATCAACCACCCAGTCTGCAGTTTTAACCACATCTAAGTTATGCTCAATAACCACGATGGTGTTACCGTGATCGCGCAGGCGATGTAATACAACAAGCAGTTGTTCAATGTCGGCAAAATGTAGGCCGGTTGTCGGCTCATCAAGTATGTACAGTGTTTTACCTGTATCGCGTTTAGAAAGCTCACGGGCAAGTTTTACACGCTGAGCTTCACCGCCAGAGAGAGTAGTAGCTGCTTGTCCTAAGCGAACATACGATAAACCAACGTCCATTAGCGTTTTAAGCTTACGGGCTATTGCAGGTATTTTATCAAAGTAGTCATGCGCGTCTTCAACGGTCATTTCGAGTACTTGGTGAATGTTTTTACCCTTGTATTGTACTTCTAGAGTTTCGCGGTTGTAGCGTGCCCCTTTACATACATCACAGGGGACATATACATCAGGTAAAAAGTGCATTTCTACCTTAATTACGCCATCACCTTGGCAGGCTTCACAGCGTCCACCTTTAACGTTAAAACTAAAGCGACCCACTTTATATCCACGAGAGCGTGATTCTTGTGTACCCGCAAATAACTCACGAATACCCGTAAAAATACCGGTATAGGTAGCAGGGTTTGAGCGTGGTGTACGGCCAATAGGGCTTTGGTCAATATCAATTACTTTATCAAAATGATCAAGACCACTAATTGATTTATACGGTGCAGCTTCTGCTGTGGTTGCGCCGTTTAATTCAGTATGCGCTAGTTTGAATAGCGTATCGTTTATAAGTGTTGATTTACCAGAGCCCGACACCCCTGTTATACAGGTCATTAACCCAAATGGAATTTTTAAATCGACATTTTTAAGGTTGTTACCTGTTGCGCCAAATAGCTCAAGCCATTTATCGCCGGTTGGGTTACGCTCTTTTGGTACTTCTATTTTTCGCACGCCTGATAAAAACTGGCCAGTTACTGAGTCTTTGGTTGCTAAAATATCGTCGCGTGTACCTTGTGCGATAATATGTCCGCCGTGCACACCCGCACCTGGGCCAATATCAATAATATGATCGGCGGCGCGAATGGCATCTTCATCATGTTCAACAACGATAACGGTGTTACCAAGATCGCGTAAATGCACTAATGTTTGTAATAGACGGTCGTTATCTCGCTGGTGTAAACCAATTGATGGTTCGTCTAATACATACATAACACCAACAAGACCCGCACCAATTTGGCTGGCTAAACGAATTCGCTGCGCTTCACCACCAGAGAGGGTATCGGCACTGCGCTCAAGCGATAAGTAATTAAGGCCAACATTGATTAAAAACGATAAACGGTCGCGAATTTCTTTAAGAATTTTTTCTGCTATTTGTGCTCTTTGGCCACTTAACGATAAGCTCTCGAAAAAATCCATCGCTTCGCCAATACTCATGGTCGTAATAGCAGGTAAGTTAGTTTGGCCAATAAATACGTGGCGTGCTTCTTGGCGTAAACGTGAACCCTTACAGCTAGGGCAGGCTTGGCTGGTTTGATATTTAGCGAGCTCTTCACGTACCGAGTTTGACTCAGTTTCGCGATAGCGACGGTTCATGTTATTTAACACGCCTTCAAACTCGTGGTTGCGTGTGATTAAATCACCTCTGTCGTTACGGTAGTTGAAGGCTATTTTTGTACTGCCTGAACCTTCTAAAATAATTTTTTGAGAATCTTTAGCCAGCTTTTCAAAAGGTACGTCTAAATCAAATTTATAATGTTCTGCTACTGCTTGTAGCATTTGGAAGTAGTAAAAGCTGCGTTTATCCCACCCTTTAATAGCACCTCCGGCTAAGCTTAACTCTGGGTTATGCACTACGCGGTTAGGATCAAAGTACTGGCGTACGCCTAAACCATCACAACTTTGACACGCACCGGCAGGGTTATTAAACGAAAATAAACGCGGTTCTAATTCGGTCATTGCATAGCCACAGGTAGGGCAGGCAAAGTTGGCTGAAAACAGCATTTCTTCAATACTGCTGTCGTCCATGTAAGCTACATTTGCTACGCCGCCCGACATTTCAAGTGCTGTTTCAAACGACTCAGCTAAACGCTGCTGTTGACCGTCTTTTACCTTAAAGCGGTCAACAACCACTTCAATAGTATGTTTTTTATGAAGTTCAAGCGTTGGCGGATCTGATAAGTCGCACACTTCGCCATCTATTCGGGCACGAATATAACCCTGGCTTGCAAGCTGCTCAAGTAATTTAACGTGCTCACCTTTACGGTCTTTAACCACTGGCGCTAAAAGCATCAGTTTAGTGTCCTCTGGCAGCGCTAAAACGGTATCAACCATTTGGCTAATTGTTTGTGCGGCTAAAGGTAAATCATGTGTAGGGCAACGAGGTTCGCCCACACGGGCAAACATTAAACGTAAGTAATCGTATATTTCGGTAATGGTACCTACGGTAGAGCGCGGATTATGCGAAGTTGATTTTTGTTCTATTGAAATTGCAGGAGACAGTCCCTCAATATGATCAACATCGGGTTTTTCCATCAAGGATAAAAACTGTCTTGCATAAGCAGAAAGTGATTCAACATACCGGCGTTGCCCTTCAGCGTATAAAGTATCAAATGCAAGTGATGACTTTCCCGAACCAGATAGGCCTGTGATAACAATTAATTTATCACGTGGGATGGTTAGGCTGATGTCTTTTAAATTGTGCGTACGGGCGCCTCGGACTTCAATGTTTTCCATGCTATCTCGTTAATTACCAAAATTATTTACTGAGTATCTCATAATACGCTGCAATATTAATCCTTGATCATGAAAAATCCTTAGCTTTAAGCGATTAATTATTGCCAAGCTTGTGGTAGAATCCTTGCCTAATTTTTTCACATCGTAAGATTTAGCTGATAATGACTGCATCTTCACTTAATTCACGAGAAAAGCGCGCCGCGGTATCGCTAGCGAGTGTGTTTGCATTTAGAATGCTCGGCTTATTTATGCTGATGCCGGTATTAGCGATTTATGGTCAGTCGCTTGACGGTTTTTCACCTATTTGGATTGGCTTTGCTATTGGTGCGTATGGCCTAACGCAGGCTGTGTTGCAAATACCTATGGGCCGTTTGTCAGACAAAATAGGCCGTAAAAAAGTTATTATTGGTGGCTTAGTTGTGTTTGCTATTGGCTCAGTCATAGCCGCATTAGCTGAATCTATCCAAATGGTAACTGTGGGGCGTGCATTACAAGGCATGGGCGCTATTGCTAGTGCTTTACTTGCATTTGCCAGCGACTTAAGCCGAGATGAACAGCGACCCAAAGTAATGGCGGTTATAGGTATGAGTATAGGCATGAGCTTTGCTTTTGCTATGTTATTAGGGCCTATTGTTGCCGCGTCGTGGGGTGTTGCTGGCGTTTTTTGGCTAACAGCAATACTTGCGGTATGTGGTATTTTTATTATTACGTTTTTAGTGCCCAAAGCGGTTAATAAAGCCCCCAAAGGCGACACGCTTGCAAGCTTTAGCGATATTAAAAAACTGATTAAACACCCGCAGTTAGCACGCTTAAATGCCGGTGTATTACTGTTGCATTTAACATTAACAACCATTTTTGTTGTGTTACCCAGCCAGCTAATAAAAGAAGGCCTAGCGGCAGAACAACATTGGTATTTGTATATTCCAGTCTTGCTTTTAGCATTTCTATTAATGGTGCCCATTATGATTGTGGCCATAAAAAAAGAAAAAGAAAAGCAAGCATTTATAAGTTCTGTAGCGCTGTTAACAGTCAGCATGCTTGCCATGTCAGTATGGATTAATAGTGTGGTAGGAATTGCAATATGTATGTTGCTTTATTTTGTTGCGTTTAACTTTTTAGAAGCAACAATGCCCGCGCTTGTCTCGCGTTTAGCGCCTGCTAGCCAAAAAGGGTCAGCCATGGGCGGGTACTCGTCTAGCCAGTTTTTAGGTGCCTTTTTGGGCGGGGTGTTAGGTGGTTATGTTGCCCAAACTACAAGTACGCAAGCTGTGTTTGCGGCAGCGGCACTTGTTGGGTTAATATGGCTTGTTGTTGCGTGGAAAATGGAAGTACCACCCAAAAGTAAAGTTATTAGTTTAATGACCAAATTAAGTTCTGAGGAGCATGCCCAAACACTGGCTTCTCAGTTAGTTGCTTTACCCGGTGTAATAGAAGCAACAGTAGTACGCGACGAAAGCCGTAGCTACTTAAAGATTAATGATAAAGAATTTGACCTAGACCAAGCGCGAAAAGTCGCTGGTTTAATCTAACGTTTATAGGAGATGGTTTCATGGCACGCGGTGTGAACAAAGTAATTTTGGTTGGTAATTTAGGGCAAGATCCTGAAGTTCGTTACATGCCTAACGGTAACGGTGTAGCAAATATTACCTTAGCAACTTCAGACAGCTATAAAGATAAAAACACTGGCCAAATGGTTGATAAAACTGAATGGCACCGTGTTGTATTTTTTGGGAAACTGGCTGAAATTGTAGGCGAATATTGTCGTAAAGGTTCACAAATATACGTAGAAGGTAAACTTCAAACACGTAAATGGACTGATCAACAAGGCCAAGAAAAATACACCACAGAAATCGTTGTTGATGGCTTTACAGGTCAAATGCAAATGCTAGGTGCTCGCGGTGGAGACCAGCAAAGTGGTGGCGGTTACCAAGGCAATCAAGGTGGCCAGCAAAACAGTGGTTATCAAGGTAATCAAGGTAGCCAACAAGGCGGCTATTCACAAAATAATCAAAACCAGCAAGGTAGTTATGCACCACAGCAGCAAGCTGCACCTGCTGCACAGCCTCAATCGGCGCCTGCACCACAGCAAAATAACCAGTATCAGCCACAAGGCGGTGGTTTTGCTCCACAGCAAAATAGTGCACCACAGCAGCAAGGTGGTTTTGCACCTAAGCCTCAAAATGCACCACAAGGCGGCGCATCAAACCCAATGGAACCAACAATAGATTTTGACGACGACATTCCGTTTTAATTTCTGATAAAGCTGTTTTTGTAGATTTAAAATAGTTAAGAATCCCATAGCTCCTTATAAACATTAGCTTTCGCTATTTTTATAATGAAAAATGGGATTTTTTTGTATATTTAAAAGTGTAAAAATACACTTGAAAATTAGAGTGAAAATCGTTAAGGTCTTGTTTTTGCAGGTCTTTTTGTGATTTTTATGGTGGCGCAGCTCAATTGCCGCCTGTTGCTAATGGCTTGGTATTCCACATCTTAACTGATACTCAGATACCATTTTTTAACTTAACGTAGGTTAAATGGCAAAGCGAGGAAAGCGGAATACACAGGTTTTCGACATCAGTAAAAAATGGGAAGCTTGGGCCTCCAGAGTTTACTAAAAATACACTAAGAGAAAGTAGTGATTGCTCGATTGAAACTAAACCGACTGTCGAAAGGCTTATCAAGCTTTAGCAAGAGTCTAGCGGTATTGATCAAAGCATTGTTCTTTCACCCATTAGAAAAGGTAAATTTGGCGTAGACAATCTAAATCTAGAGCTGTAAGCATCAGTAGGCAATAACAGGCAAGCTACTTACTTTCAAGATTCATTTAGGGGCTGGATTCCTTGGATTCAATCAACTGGCTCACGATTATTGAAAGATGATCCTGTATTAATCACCGCGAATAATTATGATGAAGAGGTAGAACTTAGAAATGGTGACTTAGGGGGGGTATTGATGTTTTTGAACAGGGTGATAAAGATGGTGCTGTTGGAGTTATTGAAGTGAATAATACTTTGATTAATTTCACTGCTGAACTATTGGAAAAACTGCACCTTGGTTATGCTATTACAATACATAAATCACAAGGCTCCCAATGGCCTAACTGTTTGTTATGTTACCTAATGAAGCTGAGCGAATAATTGATTAGACTTTGCTTTGTACAGCATCAACTCGACCGAGTGAAAGGTTAGTGCTAATGGGAGGTAAAAGGGTTATTGAAAAAGCAATTTTTGTTGGTTTAAAGGCATTAAACAGAAAGATCTATCTTAATGAAAGAATTATCTCTGCCTATGAATTAACGTAATTTTTTTTGGTAAAAATTTAATTGATAATGGCACATTGTAATGAATCTGTACGAATTCGAAGTTTTCTATGGAAGGTTAATGACATATTATTACTATTTAGTTATTGTTATCTATTGTAAAAATGACTCAAATTAATAAAAGGATTTTGTATGAATAAGTTGTTGCCATTAGCCATAGGGATGTGTGTATTAATATCTGGTTGTAACAGCACTCCTAATTATCGAAAAATATCCGAAAATGAAATCCCCTCATTTAAGACTAAATTACAACCAAGTGAAGAGCTAATATATAGTTCACAGTGGAAGCAACCCACAAATAAAAAAGAAAAGTGTGAAATACTCATGGAAGGGTATGCTCCCGAGACTCAGGATAAGCAACCTTACAGTATTACTTGGGATGGTGAATGTGACAATGGTAAAGCCTCTGGTCTGGGGAAGATGGTTGCTAACATAGGGGCTGTTGAAAGCTTTGAAATAGGATATGTAGAAGGTGGTATTTCGAAGCAATATTATTATAGTGGTGTGCATGGAGCAAATAATATTAAGTTTGGTCAGTATAAAAGAGAAGCTGGTAAACCGCTTAAAACTCTAGATAATTACGCTACAGTAAAAGATAACGGAGAAGTAGATTTTTTATATGTTTCTGGTGAAGCAGATAATGAGACTGGTATAACTGTAGGAACAAATTATAAAAAATATAATAACGGGACTGCTAAACACACTGGCTACTTTGGGAACAACTATTTCTTTGGAGCTGTAGAAAGTTATGATACTAATTCGATAAATACTACTAATGCTTGGGGGTATATAAACACCTCTACAGATAAACCCGATGGCTTTGTTGTTTTAAAGTCTTCACAAGGTTTATGGCACCAAAGGTATGAATATGGTTCTGTGCAAGAGTATGTTCAACTACCTAATTCATATATAAACTCTTTGATGGCAGTCAGTGAAGAAGGATCTAAAGCAGCAAATAAAGCTTATCAAAGTGGACAATATGCATTAGCAATGAAGAAAAAATATGATGCCTTATATACAACAACTTCATCTGCGGAGTCACATACAAAACCAACACCAGAAAAGTTGAGAGGTATTTCAACAGGAACGGGGTTCTTTATTTCAAATGATGGTTATGTCCTAACCAATAGCCATGTAATTAAAGGCTCATCAAGAATTTCAATTATCCTAAATGGTAAATCTGTATCAGCCTCACTGGTTGATCATGACCCTAACAATGATATTGCTTTGTTAAAAATAAATGATGTGGTTGAAGGTTTAGCAATTGAGCTTAAAAACAAAACTAAGCAAGGAACTGAAATTGCTGTTTTAGGTTATCCAAATATAGGCTTACAAGGCAACGAACAAAAAGCGACATTTGGGTATATTAATGCCAATTCTGGCATAAGAGGTGATACTAGGTATTTTCAAATAGACTCCCCTATCCAGCCCGGAAGCTCAGGTAGCCCAATGGTAAACGATCAAGGTGTAGTCATTGGCATTGCTTCAGCATCATTAAATCAATCAGCAGCTATTAAGTCCACGGGAACATTGGCACAAAATGTCAATTATGCAGTTAAGATAGCTTATGCATTACCAATGTTGATAAATCACGGTGTCGACTATATTGAACCAGCCAAGCAAAAAGCCTTAGAAAAAACAGAGCTGATAGAAAGTATCTCTAATAGTGTTGTGCTTGTTGTTGCTGAATAATAAAAGTCGAACAGATGAATTTAGAATCTGAATTAGTTAATTTTATTGATGATAAGGCAACAAGAGAATGCGGTGATACCGCCTTACTAAACTCGTCTGTTTATACTCGGCAGTTAAATGATCATATAAATGGCATACATGAACTTTCTAACCATGAAATAGCAGAAAAATTAGATTGTTTGGTTGGGTATTTGACAATTACACTCGATTTCCCATTGCAGGAGATGGAGCTTTTAAGAGTTCGCCTTTGTGAAGGTAAAAACTTTAATAATGTTGATGAATTATCATATATTAAACAGACTACCGACACGTTTCCTAAAGCTGGGAGAATGAACTTATCAGGGCAATCACTGTTTTATGCTTCTGTAGCCGTTAGACAAGATGATACTGCACTTCGAGTTGTTTTGTCTGAAGCTAGAGCTAAACAGCTTGATCGCCTTAATGTTATGCGCTCTCATCAAATCTCAGGTAGTGATCTAAATGTACGAATTATTGGTTTATGGGATCAAGTCAGGCGAAATGAAAAGCCATATTATTTAAAGAACGATGCTTTTGACTACTGTAAAAAGGTTAGAGAGCATATGGTTCAAAAATTTGACCTTAAATTGCTTTTAGCTTTTGACTTAACTGATCGGTTCTTTGCTGATATTTTGTCTCGTGCTGGTAGCGAGCGTTTATATGAAGTGACATCAGTTCTTAGCTCTATTTTCATAGATGGAAAGGCTGATGGGGTGTTATATTCATCGGTACAAGCGAAAGGAGAAGCTGTAGTTGCTTTAAAACCACAAGCAGTTGATGATAAATTAGAACATCAGTTCGTTAGAGATGTTTTGGTTGAGAAGTCATTTGGTTATGAGTTTTATCAGTTTAAAACGCTAGCAAAAACATCTGATATTGATAAAATGTCAGGTAAATTAGAGTGGTAATGAGCTTAACTAACACTTCCTATAGCCAAGCTTAAAATGTAGATTAAACGTAGTTTAAAGCCCAATAAATGCAGTTAATCTACAAATTTCGATTGAAGTATATATAATATTTTTAAAGCTGCTTATTTAGATTATGTTTTAAAAGAGTTTTTGGTTCACTCACTCACCCTGTTGCGGGTTTATGTGTTCATTTCCATTTTAACCAAAGAAAGAATGTTGAAATAAATTATAGAAAGCCGCTATTAAGCGGCTTTTTTATGTCTTTAACTCCATCAATGTTAGCCAATTTTCTCGTGTTGCTAATAATGGTAATTAGCTTAAGTACTGTTTTACATTTAAAGTTAATTGGCTACCTTGTGCTTATGGCTTTTTTGAACAACACTTTAGTGACTAATATTACGTGTGGGTGAGTTATGTCTAAGGGGCAGTATTGGTTATTAAGATATTTTAAGCCGATTTGTTTGGTCATGCTTGTTGTATCGCTTATTGGCTTTAACCTCATTTTAAGCAATGCGTTACATTTAAAAGTACATAGCGCTGGCCAGCAGCTCACAAAGCAAGTTTATGAGTTACAATTAAATGCCCCTTTGAATCAAAAAACACTGTCTGTTTTAGCACAAAGCAATGGCTTTATGCTTGCACCTGAGTCGTCTTCCCTCCACTTTAAAAATATTATAAAGCCGCAGCTTGAGGTGTTTTCATATAAAACATTGAACTTAGGCCTTTACCATTCACCTGTGTGGATAATGGAAAGCTACTTATTTATTTTACTTAACCTGGTGATAGTGGGTGCCGCTATTTCATTATACCGTTGGGGAAGCGCTGCTAACTTTAGACAATTAAAACACCGAAGTCGTCATCACAAGACGACAAAATTGACTAGTAGTATTTCCAATTTAAATGTGGTTAAAAATGTTGAAAGTGAGGAGTTAGCCTCACTATATGCTGCCGCTGAACAGTATCATAGTTTGTTTGTTTTGGTCAGTTGGGAGTGTAAGTTTGACAAAAATACTGACTTAGAAACTAGTTTTAAAGTTTTTATTCTAAAAGGTATTCCAGAGATAAAAAAAGTAGCTGTGAAACTTATTAATCCAGACAAGCTAACCATTATGCTTTACAACGTACCTATTGCAGAGCTTGATCGGTACACGGAGCGTTTGCATAAAATAATTTTTAATGTGTGCCAAAGCCATCAAAAAAATACGACTCGTAAGCATGTTAAATTGGGGGCGTGTAATTTTCGTCTAGGAGCAGATCAATCAAAGGTTTTGCAAATAGCGCAGTCGGCCCTAACGCTTTCAAAAAATAGTATGTTATTACACCGTCACCGGTTGGCGCTGAGCAAAAGCCAAGAAGTGTTATTTTGTAATGAGCAGGTTATAAACAATATTAAGAAAAATAAATTTATGCTGTCTTTTCAGCCTGTTTTCGATCTGATTAGTGGTGATATTATCCAGCATGAGGCGTTAATTAGAGTAAGACACGACATGCATGGATTACTAGCTGCTCAGTATTTTATTAACCAAGTTGAGAGTAAAGATGACGCGTTAATTCTAGATAAGGCGGTATTGTCGCAAATACTAACACTAGTAATGGCAGAGAAGTCGCCTTTGAGCGTAAGTATTAATATGCATCCTAAAAACTGGCTTAACGATGAGTTTTGGAGCTGGTTAGCCATGCAAATGGATAAGCTTAATCTAAGCTGTCAATTACAGTTTGAAATGAGTGAGTCTTTTTTTTGCAACAACAAAAATGCGTTATCAACTACGTTAAATACAATAAAAAAACACAGATCTAATATTATTATTGATAATGTAAAAACGAGTGAAAACATTCCTTTGTTTATTCACTGTGAAGAGGTAATAGGCCTAAAGCTAAGCTATGAACTCGTTCACTTAGTTAATGAAAAATCGCATAATCAAAAATGTATTAAAGAGATTGTTGATGCAGGTAAAATGTTAAACCTTCCTGTTTATGCCGTAGGCGTTGAGACTCAAAAAGAGCTCATTATGTTAACTAAATTGGGCGTTGCTGGCGCACAAGGTTTTTATTTTTCGGAGCCTTTACAAGAGCTAACTCAGGCTGTTTTTCATTAAAATATTTAAGCTTTGTAAATTAACGCCTTATGCAATGGGGCTTAACCGAAAAGAAGTATGTCTAAATTAGTTTTCTGTATTTAAGACCCTTTAGCCCCTGCAAGCCACCGGTATGAATCGCAATTATTTTACTGCCAGAAGGGAAATAATCTTGCTCTATTAGGTTCCATATTGCGTACATCATTTTACCACTATAAATAGGCTCTAATGGTAAATTGTGTGTAATATCCATATATTGGCAAAACGCCCATAACTCAGGGGTAAATTTACCGTAACCACCTCCATGAAAGTCGCAAAGTAATTGCCAGTTAGTTTGTGACTTTGCTTTGCAGCTTAGCTCCCGGACTTCATCTATTAAATATTGCGCTTGCTTTAAAACTGCAATTCCTATTATTTGTGTTGCTGTATTACTCCCCTCAATTAACCCTGCTAATGTCCCTCCGCTTCCTGTGGGGCAAATTAGGTAATCGTGTTCTGGTAAACTTTGTGCAAGCTCTGCACAACCGGGTACTGCATAGGTATTTGTCCCGCCTTCGGCAAGAATATACGCATCTGGAAACTTCTCTTGAAGCTCAGCAAGGTATTGTGAATCGTTTCGTAACTTATATTCAATGCGATTAACAACATGAAGCTGCATGCCACACTGCTGTGCAAATTGAATTGTTGGGTTGCTTAGATCTAAGTTAGGCCCGCGAATAATCCCATGTGTTTTTAAACCAAAGATTTTTCCAGCTGCGGCGCATGCATGTATGTGGTTTGAAAACGCCCCACCAAAAGTAAGTAGCTCAGTTTTATTCTGCGACTGCATTTGTAATAAATTATATTTTAGTTTGCGCCACTTATTCCCATTTATTAGAGGGTGAAGCAAATCATCTCGTTTTACTAGTAACTCAATGCCTTTACTTTTTAACCACGGATCATCAATTGTTTGCGTAATAGTGGTTTCATTTATTTTGAAAGATGCAGGCATTTTTTCTCAATTAAAAGGATTAATAAAATACATGACCAATTTTATAGCTTATAAACAAAAGGGGCTATCCAAAATTACGACGGATTGTTGTGTGTAACAGTGCGTTGATTAAATTTTGAGTAGCTAGATTGGTAAACATGTTTTAAAGTTAACCAATTGTAAAGGGAGTTTAGTTATGAAGAAGCAATTTCAAGAAACAATACTTATAAAAAAACAGGTTGGCTTTTCGTTACTGCAGCTAATAATTGTTATTGTCACTTTTGGTGCGTTAGCTGTTTATTTTGCCCCGCGCTTTTTAAACCTTCAAGGTGAGGCACACGCATCCATTCTTGAAACACTGCAAGTATCAATTCAAGCTGAAATAAGCGTTGT
>NZ_NTLW01000149.1:0-4439 GCF_002632075.1 Pseudoalteromonas sp. ESRF-bin5
TTTTAAATTCAATAGTAAGCTTTGAGCCTTTAACATCATCACGATTCGCTAAAGTGAATTTAGCTTTGTGCCAGCTGCCTGTTTGTGTTTGATACATTACTTTATCAATGTCTAAGTCGCGGGTATCAAGCACTAGTTTTTTGCTTTTGCTGTTATTCCATTTAAGCGTATGCTCAACAAAGCCTTCTAATTGCTTGTCGTCAAAATCGACATCTAAATCAAGGCTAAGGTGAGTTGTAACAACATCGTCAAGATTGGCGTATGAGTTTTGATCAACCGCATTCGCCATTGCTTGCGAACACATACCTGCCATAGCGAGGCTTAAAAAGAGAGGTTTAATTTTCATAATTACCCTGAACACAAATAAAAAGTGCAGGTTTTATATCACGATTGGCTGGGTGGGTTGAGCAATTTTTACAATCTGATGCGCATTTTGCGACGATGAGGTAAACTATTACGATTAGTTAACGGTTTATCTTGAGAGCTTTGTGGCGTACGCATTACACCCTTTACACACCTTTGCATTACATAATCAATGCCAAAATTTAGTTAAAATTACTCACCTTGAGCAACTTTATACTCAAAGCTTTTCGTCACCATTTTGTTTGTTGGGGGAGGGGAGTAATACCATTTTTTTAAACGATTACCACGGTACGGTTATTAAAATGGCCACCAAAGGGATTACTATTACACCCCGTGAAACCGATACTTTAATAAGCGTTGCCGCTGGTGAAAATTGGCACGCATTAGTAAGTTACTTGCTGGATAAAAACTTACCAGGGCTTGAAAACTTAGCACTTATACCTGGTACAGTTGGGGCGTCACCTGTACAAAATATTGGAGCCTACGGTGTTGAGCTTTCTAAGTTTGTAGAGTCGGTTGAGTACTTTGACATACACAGCAAGAAACTTGTTTGTTTGACTAACGCGCAATGTGAGTTTGGCTACCGCGACTCTGTATTTAAACATGGACTAAAAAATAAAGCCGTTATCACACGGGTATTGCTAGCATTGCCAAAGCAATGGCAACCTGTTTTGAGTTATGGGCCATTAAAACAGCTAACAAACGTGACTCCACGCGCCGTATTTGAGCACGTTATTCAAACTCGTAATAGTAAACTGCCAGATCCATACACGTTACCAAATGCGGGCAGTTTTTTTAAAAACCCGATAATTACCAATCAACAATTAGCAACGCTATTAAAGCAATTCCCTGAATTACCGCACTACGCATACGGGCAAAGCAAGCATAAGGTAGCTGCGGGTTGGCTAATCGATAACGCAAATCTTAAAGGTTATCGCGTAGCGGGTATTGAAGTTCATAGACAACAAGCACTGGTATTGGTTAATCATGGTAACAGCAAAGGCAAAGACTTGATTGCTATGATCACGCACATTCAACATGTTGTGTACTCGCGTTACAACATACTGCTTGAGCATGAAGTACGGTTAATAAACACAACCGATGAATGCTACATACAAGGAGGCGTTACACAGTGAAAGCACCCGATGGCAATAAACTCGCTATATTAAATGCGTTAAATCAACCCGGTTTTGTATCTGGCCAAGCGCTAGGTGAACAACTCGGTATTAGTCGCGCGGCAGTGAGTAAACACATAAATAGCTTACAAGTTATGGGCTTAGATATTTTTAAAGTAACAGGTAAAGGCTATAGCTTAAATAACCACGCTGGGCTTTTAAATCAAACCAAAATACAGCAGTATTTTAATCAATTAACTAGCCAGTTAAAGTCACAGTCAGTGAACGTAGAAGTACATCCTTTAATTGACTCAACCAATTCCGAACTTATGAGGCGGATACAAGCTAAAACAGCGCTTGAGTCGGGTACCGTGATTGTGGCTGAAATGCAGCAGGCCGGCCGAGGACGACGAGGCCGTGTGTGGCAGTCACCGTTTGGTGCAAACCTTTATTACAGCTATTTTTGGCGTTTAGATGATGGTCTTCAAGCAGCTATGGGGGTGTCGATTGCGGTCGGATTAGCGGTATACGATACAATTAAAGCGCTTTACAACATAGAGTTAGAGCTTAAGTGGCCAAATGATATTTACTTAAATAAACAAAAACTTGCTGGTGTACTTGTTGAGCTAGATGGGCAGCCGCAAGGGCCGTGTCAGTTAGTGCTAGGAATTGGTATTAATTTGCAAATGCCACAGAGCTTTAGTCAACACATAGATCAAGCATGGACTGATCTTAGCCAGCATACCCAGCAGCTAGATAAAAACGAGCTGGTGGCATCACTCACCTACCACTTAGAGAATCGATTAGATCAGTATCGTAAAAGTGGGTTACACACAATGCACGAGCAATGGAATTCGCTTAATGCATTTGCCGGTGAGTGCGTAGAGCTAAATACAGGCCATAGAAGCTGGCGGGGAATATGCGAAGGAATTGACCCTCAAGGAGGAATTCGTATCCGCCAAGACGGCGAGGTAAAAAGCTATTATGGCGGTGAAATATCACTGAGAAAGGCACAGCTATGAGATTACTCATTGATGTAGGTAACACATCTTTAAAAGCAGTGCTTTGGCACAATCAGCAGGCACAACCAGCAGATTTAAATAATTTACCCTGGCCGCAAATAACAGAAGTTGTATACGCTTGTGTAGGGCGAAGTGACTTACTTAATAAATTATTAGCCCAAGCTGCTAAGCATCATATAGCATGTTATGAAGCAACGGTGACTAAAACACTTCAAGGATTAAGCTGCGCATACGAGCAAGTAAACAACCTAGGCATAGACAGATGGCTTGCACTTATTGCTGGTTTTACATTGCACCCTAACCAAGCATGTATATTGGTTGATGCTGGTACCGCCACAACGATTGATGTGTTAACCAGTGAAGGTCAGCATTTAGGTGGATGGATTTTACCTGGGCTCGATTTAATGACATCATCACTGACACAAAACACCCAACGAGTATTTGACGACGAAAAAACCCTCTTTGAGAATCAATTAGGGAAAAATACACCTAACGGTTTAAAAAATGGTGCGTTGGTTGCGACCATCGGGGCGGTAGAACAAGCTAAATTACACTTAGGCTTGCAAAATAGCACAAAAACAGTACAAATTGTTTTTGCTGGTGGTTATGGCGCACTGTTACAGCAACAATTTGAAGGTAGTATTTTTGATTCTTTATTAGTAATGAAAGGTTTAAATTTTTGGCGAGATTTAAGCAAAACAAGCTAAAAATAGAAAAATCAGCGACTTTTGCATGAATATTGAACATTTAACCAATAAAATCGCATTTTTTTTAATTTTATTGTTGCATCCCAATAAACCTTACTCTAATATCTCGCCCCGTACTAAAGCAGTGCCGACTTAGCTCAGCTGGTAGAGCAACTGACTTGTAATCAGTAGGTCAACCGTTCGACTCGGTTAGTCGGCACCACTTTCCTTTTACCGAAAGTGAATTAGTAGAGAATTATCGTGGAGGGGTTCCCGAGCGGCCAAAGGGATCAGACTGTAAATCTGACGGCTCAGCCTTCGCTGGTTCGAATCCAGCTCCCTCCACCACTTTATTCTTGACGGTTAGAGGTAGATTAAGAACAGATTCCTAACGCGGGCATCGTATAATGGCTATTACCTCAGCCTTCCAAGCTGATGATGCGGGTTCGATTCCCGCTGCCCGCTCCAGTTCTTGTGTTGCTGATATAGCTCAGTTGGTAGAGCGCACCCTTGGTAAGGGTGAGGTCGGCAGTTCGACTCTGCCTATCAGCACCAGTCTTAAGAATCTTCTTGATTACTTCCTTTATCTGTCAGAAAATACTATTTGAAAAAATTAACTTAATCTACCTTCGGTGGATTATTTTCATATGTAATCTAGATACACAAAACTGATAGGTTCCGTCATGGCAAAAGAAAAGTTTGAACGCGTAAAACCGCACGTAAACGTTGGTACAATCGGCCACGTTGACCACGGTAAAACTACACTAACTGCAGCAATCACTAACGTACTTGCAAAAGTATACGGCGGTGTTGCTAAAGATTTCGCATCAATCGATAACGCTCCAGAAGAGCGCGAGCGTGGTATCACAATCTCAACTTCACACGTTGAGTACGACACACCAACTCGTCACTACGCACACGTAGATTGTCCAGGTCACGCCGATTATGTTAAAAACATGGTTACCGGTGCTGCACAAATGGATGGTGCCATACTTGTTGTAGCTGCAACAGATGGTCCAATGCCACAGACGCGTGAACACATCCTTCTAGGACGCCAGGTTGGTGTGCCAAGAATCGTTGTATTCCTAAACAAAGCGGATATGGTTGATGACGAGGAATTATTAGAACTCGTTGAAATGGAAGTAAGAGAATTGCTTTCTTTTTATGACTATGATGGAGATAATACTCCAGTAATTCTAGGTTCTGCTCTTGGTGCTCTTAACGGAGAACAAAAATGGGTAGATACAGTAATG
>NZ_NTLW01000132.1:0-18036 GCF_002632075.1 Pseudoalteromonas sp. ESRF-bin5
CCTATTAATCCTTTTTGTGGATGATTCCAGCGGATCAATGCTTCGGCTTTAGTAATGCTCTTACCGTCAACAGAAAAAATAGGTTGATAGTACAACTCAAACTGACTTTCTTTTAAACCAAGTTTTATTTCTTCAATGAGTTTTCTTTTCTCAGTTGCTTTTTCTTCAATTGAGTAAGAGAAAAATTCGTACCTATTTCTACCTTTCTTTTTAGACAAATACATTGCTTGGTCTGCACGTTTTACAAGCTTTTCTACTGTACTACCATGCTCAGGATAAAGAGTAATCCCAATACTTGCGGTAACACATACAGTTTCTTCTTTTAATTGTATCGGTTTTAATAATGCTTGTTTGATTTTATCAGCAACTTTAACAGCGATTGTTTGGTTAGCGTTTTTTAAAATTAATGTAAATTCGTCTCCGCCTAATCTTGCAATTATATCCTCATCTTTTATGCATGCTTTGAGTCTATTGGCTACATGATGTAACAGTAAATCTCCGTAGTCATGGCCTAGGCTATCATTAACGTCTTTAAAGCCATCAAGATCTAAAAATATCAATGCAAAGCTTGTATTGTCATTACTGATAAGCGTTTGTATTTCTTCGTAGAAAAAACGACGATTAGGTAAGTCGGTTAAACCATCTTGGTATGCGTAGCGGTGAAGTTCGCTGTTAGCATTTTCAAGCTCTTGGGTACGTGTTTTAACTTGATTTTCTAAAGCGTGTTCACGTTGCTCTATTGTATAGAGCATATCGTTAAAACATACTGTTAATTCGCCAACCTCATCATTAGAGAGTTGCTCGGCACGTAAACTATAGTCATTTGATTTAGTGATGTCGTTAGCTGTTTGAGCTAAATATAAAATGGGGCTTAAAAAACGACGCCTCAGTAACAATGAAATAATTAGGCTGACAGCAAAGGATAGTAGCGTGAGACTAATTATAAACTTTACATAAAAATTTATTCGATTATTGATATAGCTATTGTTAGCGTAGATTACTAATTCGCCAACGTTGTTACCATCTATAGTTAGTTGTTTTTTTACTTCAACAGCATGCTCAACATTATCGGATAACATGTGCGAATTAGCTTTTGCTACAATATCTCCAGTTCGATTAGTAACAATAGCAGAGATTACATCTGTACGAGTAAGAATAGGCTTTATTAGTTCTTGAATTGCTTCTAAATCTTCAAAGATAAGTGCGGTGGCTATATTTGGCGACATCATGTTTGATAGAGAGTTTAGACTTTCTATTTGTTCGCCTTTTGCACTGCTTAATTCGTATGTACCAAATGCTACAGTTACAATACTACTTGATATAAATGCTACGCTCATCAGTATAAAAAGCAGCTTTTTACTAATAGTGTCTAAGGTGAATAGTCTTTTCATTCTAACTATCCACAATTCGCGCAAGGCGTAATACTTTAGAGCTTATTGTTAAGCCATTTGATTTAAGGTTATTAGGTGATATTTCGAAACGGACCTTACCGCTTGATAGAAAAAATCTTATGTGACCATTGTTTTCTATAAATCCGTCACTTTCTCCCACTAATAAAATATTTTGATAAGTTAAACCAGGAGTATTTACCCAATCTTGGTATGTTTTTGATGTAATGAATACCATGTTGCATTGTGTTAGTGAGCTACTATTAAGTGATATGTGTTTATTTACTAATGGGCGCTTTTTAATACTGCGCTTAGTGAGTGCAACATCAGCAATGTTGATGAATGTTTCGTCTGGGCTACATAATGTAAAGTTATCATTATGATACGTCGGTGTTACCCAGTTTGCAAAGCGAGCAAAGTTATACAAAAAACCAGCCTTGAGCATATACTCTTTCTCTGTCGCAGCACTATTAGCACTAAAAAATAGTGTTAATGTAATTAATAGGCCGTTGAGTAAAAGTTTTAATAGCTGCATTAAATAATCTTAAAAGCTGGCTTTAATTGAAAATGTTATACATTCATCAATGTAGTTAGGCAGTGTGTAGGTTTCACGAGTGTTGTTATACTCAATGTGAGAGCCTGCAAATAAGTTTTTACCCGACAAAGCCGTAGACCATGTTTGGTTAATTTGATAATTCCAGGTTATATCCATTGTAGTGTAACGGTTGGTATTATAAGCGTCTGAGTTTTCAACTCTAAGCGTTGCAAAAATATTATGTTTATTAAAAAGCGTATAGTTTACTTTGCCAAATACTTGTCTATTAGTTGAATCAAAACCTATAGTTGGTGTTGCTCCCTCGGGTAAATCATAATCAATTTTTGTATAGCTATACCCTAGTTCTGTACTTAGGTTATTCAGCGGTTGCCAGGTTGCAACTATATCAAACCCGTTAGTTGTTGTTTCACCCTGCGAAACAATATCAAGATCGACACGAGTTTGAGTAAGCGCAAATGCGGCTTGTTCAAATTGACCGAGCTGAAAAGAACGTATAGCAGGCAGAAACTGATTGGGATCGGTGTTAAATCTAATCGCTGCTATATTATCGGCATCTGTATGGAATACGGACAAATCTAATGATGTGCTATCACCTTCAAAGCGGTAGCCTAACTCGTATGAAACGTAGTTTTCTGATTCAACTTTGTCGTTGCCATTGAGGTAAGTGGCAATCGCATATTCATCAATAGCTTTAATGCCAGTACTTCCACCAAGCGCCTCTTCTACAACTGTCCCATTCACTTTGTAGTCATCATTAAACTCTATCAGGGTAGGTGTACGTACACTTCTGGATATAGCACCCCATATTAGATGGCGCTCTTGTGGCTTATAGATAACCCTAGCCGATGGTTGGTTTTCCCAGCCAGTTAAATCATTGTGATCGAGCCTAGTGCCGACAACTAAATCAAGATAATTGGGTATAACATTATATTGGGCTTGGATTAATCCACCATATTGTTGAAGATTGTCTAGGTCTTTATCACTGTCTAAAAATACACTTTCCTCGAAAGATATTTTGTTATATCTGTAATTCAAGCCCCAATCTAGCTGCAAAGAGTCATATAAAAAGTTCATTTGGTAGTCTATATCTATAGATTCAAAGTTTTCTTTTATATATGTTTGGTTGCCACTTTGTTTTAGCCATGACACTTGCAACATTTGGTTTGCGTCGGGAGATATTCTATTTTCTAGGCGCGCCATAACACGAGAATCAGTACGTGATAAGTCCCCAGAAAATGAAACGTTTCTATTGGTCTCGTCAATAACTCCACGGTAGTTTTGGCCTAAGTTAGAGTGTGTAACATCTCCTTGGATTAAAGCAGACCATTCGTCACTTGGTGTAAAGTCAGCACGCAAACCCAAAGAATGTTGTTTGGCTGTGTCGCTAGGCGTGAGTGAAATCCCTTTTTTTGACTCATTAGCATCTTTTACATGACCATAAATACGGTAACTGCCTTTATTACTTAAGTCGCCGCCATATCGCGCGTTAGCATCAATATTTATTTGATTACCGGTAGTCGCATTCGCGTAGGCACCACGAGTATCAATACTGTTTTTAGTAATAATATTGATCACGCCATTATTTGCATTTGTGCCCCACAATAGGCCGCCTTGACCGCGAATAACTTCTATTCGTTCAATATCATAAAGTGGGACATTCAGTGTTTCCCAATAAACAGCAGCAAATTTAGGTGTATATAAGCTTTGCCCATCAACCATAACTAAAAGCTTACTTGAAAATCGAGACGCAACACCGCGCGAAGAGATTGCCCATTGATTATTATCAAGTTGCCTAACAATAAGTCCAGGTACCATTTTTAATGCTTCTGGTACTGAGTTTGCGCCAGATTTATTAATTTGCTCTTTACTTAAAACATAAATAGACGAGGCAGTATCAAATGCAGATTGAGCTCGCTTCATTGCAGACGTTACTTGAACATCCATTTCCATTAATGCGCTAAGATCGAGCTCAGCATCTTCAAAAGGGTCTGCAATTACAAGCGGTGATAAAAACAATAATGGCCATAGTGATTGATGCGAAATTTTCACTAAGGAACTCCTACCTAGTCATAAGTTATATAAGCGAAATTGCTTTTCTTAAACATTTGAAGAACATTACATTAACATTATGAATGGTGTAAATATAGCAAAAATACGCTGCTACTTTTTATGTGAGCCTTTAACTTTTTTCAATATATCATTAGCTTATAAAGTAACCATAACTAAAAAAATACCATAGCTAACGTATACACGGCTTCATTAAAATTAATTTTAAATGATTAATAATATATATTATCTTTAAACAAAAGTATTAAGTCCATGTTTAATTGTTTTTTTATCAACCAAAAGCGGATGATTTTTACACTTAACGTAAGTTCATAAAGTTAATTTAACAAAAAAGTAGCTTTGACTTATTTTATATTTTGAGGTGTTGAAAGCAGTAAGTGCATCACAAGGCTTATCAAAACTGGTTCAGCGTTGAAAAATAAATTAACCTTACTTTATTAACCTTTAATAAGATTATTTTTATATGAGTTTTATTTTTTCTGCACTGCTAGCTAGCATTCCTGCTTTACCTGAGCCTGTTGCAAACAACGCAGTAGCTAAAGTTACAGCGCAAAATAACACCTATTTCTTAAGCTTTATGGGCTTAGCTTCAAATAAACAATTTAGTGATGTACATAATAAAGTGTGGGCATTAAAGCTGGGAGAAAGCCAATGGCAGGCTAAATTGGCAGTACCTTCTAGCTTGCCAATTAAGGGGCGTTTAGCAAGTACAGCGGTTGGTATAGGCAAATACGCTTATGTATTTGGTGGCTACACTGTTGCTGCAGATCACACGGAAATATCGAGCCCAGACGTGTATAAATACAATATAACCACAAATAGCTATACGAAACTCAAGTCTATGCCAGTCCCAGTAGATGACAGCGTGGCGCTAAGCTACAAAGAGCGTTACATATACCTTATTAGCGGTTGGCATAACGATGGCAACGTAAATTTAGTGCAAGTATACGATACTAAAAACAATACATGGCAGCAGGCGTCGCCTTTTTTAGGTGAGCCTGTATTTGGCCAAGCGGCTGCCATTAGTGGTAATACTATTGTTATTTGCGATGGCGTAAAAACCCAAGCAAATCCAAATTCACGCCGCTCGTTTGCAGGGGTTGCACAATGTTTAAAAGGCACAATAAACGCCAACAACCCACAAAAAATAGATTGGCGAACGCTGCCACACCCAACAGGCGAAGCACATTATCGTATGGCTGCTACAAGCTATAATGGCCATATTTACATGCTAGCTGGCTCAAGCAACCCCTATAATTACGATGGCATTGGTTATAACAAACAGCCAGCTCCAGCAAGTCGTCATGTATGGCGCTTTAATATTAAAAATAATACATGGCAAGTCATGCAGCCACTTAAAACTGCAACGATGGATCACCGAGGCTTACTAGAGCGTAACGGTATTTTATATCGTATTGGTGGAATGAATAACCAACAGCAAGTTATTAATGATGTGCTAGGTTACGAGGTCAAATAATGAATACGCTTTATATTACCGGCGCAGGGGTAAGCGCGGCTAGTGGTATACCTACGTTTAGAGGGGAAGAAGGCTTTTGGACTATAGGCAGTAAAAACTATACGCCTATGGAAATGGCAACGCGCGCAATGTATCAAAATAATCCGCGTGAGTTTTTGGCTTGGTATTACAACCGTTTTGCAACGTATCGTAACCATGGCCCTAATGACGTGCATCATTGGTTGAGTGATAAAAACTTAATAACCCAAAATATAGATGGGCTTGATGGCAAAGCCGGTAACAAAAATTACATTGCTATACACGGCAGGCTCGATCAAATGACGCTATTTCATGAGCAAGGCGAAGCTGTTGAACCGCTAGTGACCCCATGGGATAGCGTAGACGAAAGCCGCCTGCATGACTCTCTTTTTGAGCTATTTAATATTCAAAACCAAACGCCTGAGTTAAATCATTCATTTAAGCCCTTTGTTTTATTATTTGATGAATACTACACCGAGCTTTACAGAATATCCGAAGCACAGCAGCGTATGCTCAATGCCGATAAAATTGTATTTATGGGTACCTCATTTAGTGTCAATATCACTCAAATGGCAATTGAAATAGCTCGAACTTACGACATACCTATTGAGGTGGTCGATCCTAATCCCGCGCATGTTTTACACCCAAATGTAAGCTATAAGAAAATGACTGCACTTGAGTATATCCAGCATTGCTAATTTATTTATGTAATTTAAAACTTACAAATAAATACATAAAAATATGCGTTTTGTTAACTCCAGTGATACATGTTGTTTTATAATGGAGTTGTAAACCGAAATCGTTTAAAAATAACGTAACCCAAGAGAGTTACATGAGTGATTTAACTGCAATAGCCAATTTATCAATATTATTAGTAGAGCCTTCAGAGGTTCAGCAAAAAATAATAATAAAATCGCTTGCAGAAAGTGGTGTTAAACAAGTAGAAACTGCGGCTACTCAAGCGCAGGTTTTATCGTTACTTGAAAGTTACCACCCAGACCTAGTAATAAGCTCGATGTACTTATCAGACGGCACCGCCGACTCATTATTGCAAAAAATAAGACTTAACCCCGCCACTGAACATCAACCTTTTATGCTTATATCGAGCGAGCGTAATAAAAAGTACCTTGAGCAACTACGCCAGTCGGGTGTGTTGGCTATTTTACCTAAGCCTTTTAGCGCAAAAGCCATTACTCGCGCACTCAAAGCCACTCTCGATATAATAAGCGAAGAAGAAGTAGAGCTTGATCATTTTGATGTAACGCTACTTCGCGTACTTGTAGTAGACGACAGCCGCTTTGCTCGTAAACACATAATACGCGTACTTGCTGGCATGGGGATCCCCGAACCCGTAGAAGCCGAAAACGGAAAAGAAGCCATAGCGCACCTTAGTGAGCAATCGTTCGATTTAATCGTTACCGATTACAACATGCCAGAAATGGATGGTCGCGAACTAACCGAAACTGTACGTGGCTCAAATGCTTACTCGCATATTCCTATTTTAATGGTGAGCTCAGAGGCAAACGACACTCACCTAGCTAATATTGCGCAAGCAGGAGTTGATGCCATTTGTGATAAACCGTTTGAACCGGCCACAGTGCGAGAATTACTTTATAAAATAATGTCTTAGTCTTTTAAAAAACGGCTAACAACAGCGGTAATTAAATACATAACTACCGCTGTTTTGGCTTATTGGCTTGGCACGTTATATAACTGAAACGCCACAAAACATAAAATAACCGCAATACAGCTATCAAATACGCGCCATCTAAATGGGGAGCTTAAAACCTTTTTTAATTTTGGCGCAAACAACACTAAGCTACTAAACCAAATAACAGAGGCCACACAAGCACCAATAGCAAAGTGCATAGGCGCGGGTTGTAATGCGCCAATGCTGCCAAGTAGTAATACGGTGTCTAAATAAACATGTGGATTTAGTAAGCTTATAGCAAAGGCCGCAAGGGCCGTTTTCCACCAGCTCACTTTTATTACCTGAGTTACTTTTAACCCCGATGTGCCTTTAATTGCACTGCGCGCAGAGCCAAATGCTAAGTAAAGTAACATAGCTATACCGCCCCACGTTAACCACGGTAATAACCCCGGCAGCCATAGCTTTAACTCATTAGCGGCAAATACACCTACAATAATTAGCGTGGCGTCGCAAAGAATACAAACCGCAGCTAAAACAAAACGGTTAGCGCCCGCCATACATTGGCTTAAAATCCAAATATTTTGCGCCCCAATGGCAATAATTAAACTTAGCCCTAACATCACGCCCGACAAAAACGACATACTTCTAATCCACTCAAATAAAACCTGTTATCCAATGCCTTGCAGGGTAGGGGGTATTCTGTTACAAATCCAATGAATATATTTATTGTTATATGCGTAAAACTCATGATTGATTACCAGTTACTCAATGCGCTTAGTGCCGTTATAAGTGAAGGCGGATTTGAAAAGGCCTCAAAAAAATTATTTATTACCCAATCGGCGGTGAGCAGGCGTATTCATCAGCTTGAGGCCAAACTAGGCGAACCCGTATTAATAAGAACCCAGCCGCCAACGCCCACGGCACTTGGTAAACGTTTACTTAATCATTTACAGCAAGTATTACAGCTAGAAGTGGCCCTTAATGTAGAGGCACTTAACGAGCACACAGATTTAAACACCCCGCTTAGCGTAAAGCTTACTGCTAATGCGGATTCGCTTGCAACCTGGCTGCCCGAAGCACTCGCCGTATTAGATACAGAGCTTGCGTGCAAATTACGCTTTGAAGTCATTAGTGAAGATCAATCCATTGCCCATAAAAGAATGAAAGACGGCGAGGTTATGGTGTGTATTAGCTCATCCCCCGAGCCCGTTAATGGCGGCCTAGTTAGCCCACTTGGCGCCATACGCTACAAAGCCATTGCAAGCCCCGATTTTATAAAACAACATAAGCTTACTGAGCTTTCGCAATTAGCGCATTTACCGTGCTTGGTATTTAGTGAGTATGACAAGCTACAACACCAGTTTTTAGAAGATATTAATGGCTCAGCCCCACTGTTTACCCATATTTACCCTTCGTCAGAGGGATTTAAACAAGCCATGATAGCAGGCCTAGGTTATGGGCTATTACCTACATTACAGCTAGGAGATTCGCTGATAAAAGGCGAGTTAGTCGATTTATTCCCAGAATATTATATTGATACACCTTTGTACTGGCACTATTGGCAAACCGAAAGCCCGCAGCTTAAAACGTTGCGTAAGTTTGCATTACAAGTAGCAGGCAAACGGTTAGAGCCTATTAACCCATAAAGGCTAAGCCTGCGTCTATAACTGCCCTAATCTGTAAATAAGCAGTGCTGTTTTAGCGGTGTTTTTATTAAGTGAGGTTAAATCGGCGGTTTCGTTTTTAGTGTGTGCGCCACTGCCCATTAGGCCTAGGCCATCAAGCGCCATATCAACATGGTTTGCAGCAAACGAAATATCAGCAGCACCGGCATTACGTGGGTTTGCAGCCTCCACTTTGTTATAGCCTAAGTCTTGGCTTGCTTGGCTATACAGTGCAAGCAGCTTTTTATTACCCTCAGTGAGCCCCATTGGTGGGTAGCCGTCTTCAAAAATAAGCTCAGCTTGGCTGCCATTTAAGCTTTTAGCCACTATTTGCTGCATCACTTTTTTAGCGCCTTCTACCTGCTTTGGCGAAAGCGCCCGTAAATCACCCGCTACATGCACGGTTTGCGCAATTACGTTATTTTTACCAAACGCCGTGGCTGACGAGTTAGCGCTGTCATAATCGGCATTTGTACCGCCTACAATAAGCCTGGGGTTAAAGGTTAAATTAGGTTGTGTAGCTAGTTGCTCTCTAAAGTCATTTAAAATACGCGACGCCTCGTAAATAGCGCCATAGCCCACATTGTCACTAAATATTTGCGATGAATGTGCAGCATTGGCCGTTACATTTAACGTCCAGCCGGTATTGCCACGGCGCGCCGCCATCGCGGTTTTAATATTGTTATCGCCGTTCTCAAAACCTAGCGCTACGTCAGCCCAAATTGCGCCATCAACAATCGCCTTTTTAGATAAACTAAGTGGGCGGCCGCTGCTTTCTTCATCGCCGGTAAGCAGCACTTTTACGCTTACGTTTTCAAGTAAATTGAGCGCTTGCAGGCTTTTAAGTGCGGTAATTATAATAGTGTTACCACCTTTCATGTCGGCTACACCTGGGCCTCTGGCGGTGTGTTCATCAATTTGTTTATAGGTAGTAAAGTTATCGTGTTTAGCAAACACGGTATCAAGATGGCCGATCATCAGTATTTTTATTGCATCGGGATCATTACTCTCATGGGTTGCTAATACATGCCCTGCGCGGTTAAACGTACTGCCATCTAACCACTCAACCTTAAAACCAATCGCTTTTAGTTGCTCGCTTGCCAGCGCGCCTACCTTTTTTACGCCTTCAATATTTAGTGAGCCGCTATTAATGTTTACCGCTTGTTCTATTTCTTTAAGCGCTTGCGGCATGTTTTGCTCAACTTGTTTTACTATTTCACGCTCGTTTTTATTAAGCGCCGCGTAGCTTGTAAGCGACAGGGTACTTGCAAGGATAAGAATAAGTGCTTGGCTAAATTTTAAAAGTGACATAACAGCCTAATAATTGAAAAGTAGTTCAGCTAATATGAAGTAAAAATACAAAGGGTTCAATAGAAGTAGATTGTGATTTTTAACTAATTTTATAAGCAACAATGAGTTACAAGGTTAAGGGTTATAGGTGGAGCGCGTTACTGGTTTAAACTCAGGTATTTAAAATATGATTTGTTAATTAATAATCAACTAGTACAACTACACAGCTATATATCTGATATTACTGGACCCCACCATTTTAGGGTTTTGCTGTATTTAGGAAAAGTAAGGCGAAGCTAACTATTTGTTTACAGGTGTTTATTTTATAGCTAGGATGAAATCAGTATAAAATAGGGACATTTCGCAGTTTATAAACGGCAAATGTCGTAGACTTAATTGTCAAATTCCAGAGGAGGGTATATTGAGTAATCAACCAGAACATAAGGATTTTTTGACTTGGTGGAAAGAGGACTTTGGTCCAGGATTGGTTGCTACTCGTAAGGCCCTGGAGCCACACATTAAGCAATGGCAGCAAATTGCGGTGGCTTTGAACAAAGCGTTATCTAAATTTATCGAAGAGCATAGAGAAAGTATTGAGTTATGGGTTCAATTTGCTGAGATTTATCCTCAGCTTGAGCCTTACATAAATAACATCACTTATGGGTTAAATGATCCTGACTTTGAAATTGCGAATGACGTTGTTGAATTAGCACATATTTTTGAAACTATAGATCTTCAACAAGACCCCAGTGCAATTTCTCTTCTTGATGTAATATCTGGCGAAGCTTTTCAATCCTCACTTATTAATTTTTATTCCAATTTGACACTAGATGAAAATCGATTGCCTTTAATAAAAGAAGCTTTGGAATTACATAACAGTGGTCACTATGCTGGTAGTATTTGCTTGCTCTATGGGCAGATTGAAGGTGTTCTGACTGAATCATTTGAGAAAGCTAATTACATCATTATAAATCAAAGGAAAACAAACCCAGTCAAAGAGGACGGTTCTGTTAAAAATAAATCTAATTTAACGGGTTTAGTGCCTAAGCTTGAACACGCAATAACTCGACAAGATCAACTGCAATCATACTATTCAAAAATTAAGACATATGAGCTTGTTGCAGGCGACTCGGAAGAAACTATTCCTAAAACGAGAAATAAAATTCTTCACGGTAGTGAAGTTATGTTTAATACAGAAAAACGTAGCGCTCAACTGATTTTGTGGCTTTACTCCACAATATTGCAAGTCCGAGTGCTAGGAATTTAACAAGCTCAGTCACAGCGATGGCTTTTCCGTTGAGGCTTCTCTTCATTACAAAGCCACGCGTGCCTCGGGCGTTATATGTACATGGAGATATTATGAATTCTAAAATTGAATTATGGGATCACAGTAGTAACTACATATTTGGTGAATTGAAGCCTAATAATAAAATCGAATTGTGGGATCATAGAAATAATTATATTTATGGTGAATTAAAAGGAACTAAGTTTGAATTATGGGATCACGAGAACAACTACATATACGGTGATTTAAAAGGGAAAAAAATAGAACTTTGGGATCATAGAAATAACTACATTTATGGTGAATTAAAGTAATTTTTTAAGTTCTCAGTACGTGTACAAAAACTCTAGACGACCAATGCTTTTATTTCATTTTTTCAGTGGCATTAAAAATGTATTCGATATTAACAACCGTCAGGTTTAACGCCATTGGCATTAAACCTGACAGCTCAAATTTAACCAAACAACGTTAATTAGTCGACATTAAATAAATCTCGCGTACGTTGTTGCGCTGGTTTGCTTCAATGGCAAACAGTACGGCGTCGGCTACATCTTGCGGGTCGAGTTTGTCGGGCTTTGCTTCATCAAAAAATGGGGTGTTCACCATGCCAGGGGCTATGGTGGTACAGCGGCCATTCCACTCGCTCATTTCTTCAACTAAGTTTTGGCCAAACCCGTAAGCAAATCATTTAGTTGCGCCATAAATAGAGCCTTTTATTGGCTTACGGCCAGCGGCTGAGCTGGTTAATATAAAGTGGCCTTTGTTTTAGCCCACATGTCCGTGCGCTTTATTTAGAAATTTGCTACCACCACAAAGTAATGCACAGTATCCTGTACATGTAATAATTTTCAAGCTAAACTTGTCTTATATAATGTACAAGTGAGGTGCAAAATGAGAATAGTGTCTTTTACCGAAGCCCGAAATAGTCTAAAAACCGTTTTGGATAATGTAATTAATGATGCAGATACGACAGTAATCACTCGTCGTGACACTGAAGATGCGGTTGTAATGTCATTAGATTACTACAACAGCCTTATGGAAACTGTTCATTTACTTCGCTCTCCAGCGAACGCTGAGCATTTAAACCGTTCAATTGCGCAGTATAAAGCGGGCAAAACGACTCCACGAGAACTTCTTGATGAGTAACAGGTTATTATCATGGACTGATGAAGCTTGGAATAGTTACGTCTACTGGCAGACTCAAGATAAGAAAACCTTGAAACGTATAAATAAGCTAATTGTCGATGTTAAGCGTTCTCCATTTGATGGGATTGGAAAACCGGAACCCCTCAAAGAAAATCTTTCAGGCTTTTGGTCTCGTAGAATAGATGATACAAATCGTTTGGTATATGCCGTGGATGATACAGCAATTACAGTTATCTCGTGCCGTTACCATTACTAAATAAACAAGATAAATAAACAAGACATCCATCTTAAATTATTCATACTATCCAGCCAGTAGTTATCAAAAACAACCATCAGGTTTAACGCCATTGGCATTAAACCTGACAGCTCAAATTTAACCAAACAGCGTTAATTAGTTGGCATTAAATAAATCTCGCGCACGTTGTTGCGCTGGTTTGCTTCAATGGCAAACAGTACGGCATCGGCTACATCTTGCGGGTAGAGTTTGTCGGGTTTAGCTTCATCAAAAAATGGGGTGTTTACCATGCCAGGGGCTATGGTGGTACAGCGGCCGTTCCACTCGCTCATTTCTTCAGCCAAGTTTTGCCCAAACCCGTAAGCAAACCATTTAGTTGCACCGTAAATAGAGCCTTTTATTGGCTTACGGCCAGCGGCTGAGCTGGTTAATATAAAGTGGCCTTTGTTTTGGCGTAAATGAGGCAGGGTTGCTTTTGCCGTCCACAGCAGGGCTTTAATGTTTATGTCTATCATGGTTGACCATTCATCGGGGTCGCCTTTTTCAGTGCCTGCGGTTGAAACGCCCATACCTGCGTTGGCAAATGCGGCATCTAGTCGGCCAAATTTTTTAAGCCCTTCTGTTACTACGTTTTCAAGTTCGGTAAAGTCGGTGGCATCTGCGGGTACACTCAGTGCGTTATCTTCACCTAATGACTCAACTAGTTCAGCTAATTTATCTTCACTTCTGGCGGTAAGAATGACTTTATGGCCGTTATTAACCAATGTTTTTGCACTCGCTTCACCTATGCCACTAGAGGCACCTGTAATTAGAACTACTTTTTCTTTCGCCATGATTATTTCTCCTATGTTTACATATTCAAAATGATAAGAACGGTTTAACTAATACGTGCTATTAACTGTACCAGTTCTGGGTTAACGGGGCTTGAATGCAGGTCACTTTTCGAATGAATTATTTGGATGATGTTAGATGAGTGGCTTTAATGGATTTTTGCAAAGGTGGAGTGTTCGTTTTTGTTATACTTTTTATAAAAAAAGCGCACCTTAAAGTGCGCTATACGTTTATTGTGTTATGTCAAAGCTGACTGAAAGGTCCTCAGTTTGCGGTACACTAATTTGCTTAAGTTGATAAACAGTGAAATCAGTATCTTCTAGCTCTGCATCGTCTATATGTGCGGTGCACGTATAGCCAAGTTGGTAGTCTCCCGGTGTAATGAAAGCAAGCTCAAACTCATATTGGTTATCGTCTTGGTCAAATACAACATTTGCGGTCGCAAGTGGGGCATCTTCTGGGGTTTGCTCATCTATTTCGTATATATCTTTAGGTATTTGAGCATCTGATGAATATAAATATACGGCGTGTCCAAACGTTGAATCTGCAGCAGCAGTGGCGATATTGTCTGTTTCACAGTTATTAATAAGCGCTTGGCTTACTGTGCCTTCAATTTCTTGTGACTCAGAAAGATTTTGTAATCGTACGCCTCTAGGTTTTAAAAAGATCTCCTCATTATTTTGGGGATCGACCAGCGATTTTTTTAGGTCAAATTCTAAAACAAAGTCGTTATCAGTTTGGTTAAGTGTAAAGCCATCGAGTTGTATTTCGCCTACACCATCATTCCCTTTTCTTTTTACCACCAGCGGAGCAATGCTGTCGTCTTCGTATACTACGTGAGATGTAAAACTAAGGTTATTAGTATCGCCATTTATAACTTGAGCGCGGATCCACGAGTATTCGCCTGCTGGCACTTCTTGATCGTCAAGCAGCTCAAAAACATCATCCCCGGTGTAATCGAGCAAATTAACCATTTGTGGTTGAGATGCGTCAGCTTCACTTCGGGTTTCAAAACTAAATTCTTCATCGCCTTGTGTTTTAATTGTGATTGAATCAAACACGACGTTAACCGCTTTTAAACCACTAACCGGCGCATCTGACACACCAAGGCTAAAGGTTGATTTGTCGCTAGATTGTGGCGGTGTTGTGTCATTGTCATCACTTGAAGAGCCACACCCCGCTAATGCAAAAAGAACGGCGCTGCTGACTAATGTTGATTTAATATTCATGATTTACTCCTTTAGTTTATAAAGCGGATTGTAGAAGGACTAAGCTGAATTTAGATTGAACTGGTTTTTAGAATAGTTACTTGAAATTAATTTTTATTTTACTTTGCGCATTTTTGAACAAAAGTATGTACGCCATAGGTTAACTAGTTTGTGAGCACTAAGGTTTTAAGTGTGAAAATTTAAGCGAAAAAAAGAAAAACTTTGCCCAATTAATTTGCTGATATAGGCACACCTTCCACTTATTTTAATGCTATCGCTTTAAAATTTTTACTATATACTCCCGCCACTTCTTTTGAAGTGTATAGATTTAATTCTTGCTGATAATCAGCCCATAGTTGGAATATGTATGAAAGATAAACTTATTGTGTTTTGGCAAAGCCATTCAGAAACAATCATCACTTTAGGTTACAAAGTGGTATTAGCCTTGGCTATTTTAGTTGCGAGTGCGCTTATTGCGCGTTCAGTAAAAAAAGCGATTAAAAATTCTAAGTCGCCATTAAAAAAAGTAGACGAAACGCTACTGCCGCTTTTATCGAGCATTGCGGGGTATTTAGTTTATATAATTGCTGGGCTGTTTATTTTAGATATTTTTGGCGTTAATACGGCAAGTTTAATAGCGCTAATGGGCGCGGCGGGTTTAGCGATTGGTTTAGCGCTTAAAAACACCTTAAGTAATATTGCCGCTGGCATTATGTTATTAATACTGAGGCCATTTAAAATAGGTGATTTTGTAGATGCGAGCGGCACGCTTGGCACAGTGAACGAAATAAACTTATTTACGACCATTTTTAAAACCACCGACGGCCTTTATATCGCATCGCCTAACGGTAAAGTATGGGGCGGCAACATTAAAAACTTTACCCGTAACGGTAAAAGGCGCATGGATATAGTGGTGGGTATTTCGTACGCCGACTCTATTGATGTGGGCTTAAATGTACTTAAAGAACTCGCCGAATCAGAGAGCCGACTACTTGCAGAGCCTGCACCTAAAGTAATGGTTACTTCAATAGGCGAAAGCGCAGTAAATATTCAATTACGTGCATGGGCTGTAAATGGCGATTACTGGCAAACAGTGTGGGATTTAAATAAACGCGTTAAAGAAGCCATAGAAGACGCGGGGCTGAGCATTCCGTTTCCGCAGCGAACGTTGCATATATCTGAGTCGATGGCATCGGCAATAACAGTAAGTAAAGAAACTTAAACTCTATTAGCACAAACACAAATAAAAATAGCGAGCCTTAGCTCGCTATTTTTGTATTAGCTTTTTGCTGACGAGTATTAACCTTCTAATTGAAAGTCGTACACTGAGCCTAAGTTAAGCAGTTGGGTTAGTTCATCCAGTGCTTGGTAGCTTTCGGTAAGTAGGGCTGAATCGGCAAAGTCGCTTGCGCCTAGCTTATCGCGGTAGTTACGCTTTGCCCAGTCACAAAGCTGAGTGTATTTAGTATCGGTTAAAATAACCTCTGGGTTTACCGCAGTAAGTTCTTGCTCGTTAAGAGCTACACGTAAACGCAGGCAGGCAGGGCCGCCGCCATTTTGCATACTTTGGCGCAGGTCAAAAAACTGCACTTGGTTGACTGGGTTATCGGCTAAAATCATTTCTTCAATGTAGGCGCTTACTGCGCTATTACGTTGGCACTCTTGTGGTGCTACTAATAGCATTGAGCCATCATCTAGGCTTACTAATTGGCTATTAAATAAGTAACTGCTTACTGCATCGCTAATGCTTACTTTATCGGTAGGTACTTCAATTATGTATAGCTGTTTGCTGCCGGTGTAGGCATCGCGAATTTCATGCAGGGCATCTTGTTGGTTTAAAAATGCTTGCTGGTGGCAAAGCAATACGTTTGCGTTACCTACTGCAATTACATCGTTATGAAACACGCCTTGGTCTATAACATCTGGGTTTTGCTGCAGTAAAATTTGGCTCGATTCTTTTAAGTTATGTAATCGGCAAATGGCTTCTGAAGCTTCTAGTGTTTGCCTTGCAGGAAACTTAGCCGGTTTTGGTAATTGGCTGTTAAAGGCACTTGCACCAAATACAAACATTTCTAGGCCTTGCTCGCCGTGGCTGTCGCAAAGTCGGGTATGGTTAGCCGCGCCTTCGTCGCCAAAAAAGCCCTGATCGGGTAAATGCGTGTGGTGTGCAAAGTAGCTATCGTTATTAAACATGGCTTTTAGTAAGCGGGTAGTTGTAGCAGGCTCTAGGGAGCGATGAAACTTATTGTTTAAATTAGCTGACGTAAAATGCACTTTGCCATCGAGGGTGTCTGGCGATGGAGAAACAGTAGCGGCATTGGCGGTCCACATTGCAGAGGCCGAATAACACGCGCGCAATAAAATAGGGTCGGCTTTAAATGCTTTATGAATAACTTGCGAGTCGTTGCCGGTAAAACCTAGGCGACGTAGTACGTTTAAATCGGGGCGTGCATGGGGCGCAAACACACCTTGTGTTAGGCCTTTGTCGTGCATGGCTTTCATTTTTTCAAGGCCCTGTAACACAGCTTCTTGAGGGTTTGAAAAACTTGCCGCATTATTTAACGAGGCAACGTTACCATACGATAAACCCGCATAGTTGTGAGTAGGGCCAACTAAGCCATCAAAATTTACTTCTAAGGCGTGCATACACGTTCCAATCATATTGTTTTTAGTAACTTAACAATACAACGCAATGGCCGCGCTTGCAAAGCCTATAAATACGAAATTTATCGGCTGTAAACTCGCTCTTTGTCGCACGTAGTATGGGTATTGCTCGGATCGTTTACCTGCCATACGCTAATGTCTAAACGCCATAGTAGGTAAAGGGTGTGGTATAGGTTAGCCATGGTATTTTCCTTGAAAGTTTCACTGAACACATCTGTACTTTGAAAGAATTATGCCAACTGTTAATTGAATATTTTATGAATACAAATCAGATATTTATTAAAACACTAAAAATAACTTTTGAGCGCTTAGCACCACTTTGGGGCTAAAAGGGTTAAAAGTTGCACCAAAAAGCCACGCAACAGGTGCGTGGCGTATGGTTTATACGCTGTATTTAGCGCCCTACTTTACCCTTTACTAGTGGGTCGAACGACAGCACACTAAATTTTCCTTGGCTGGCATTTCTACCGTTATTTAATACTGGCGAGCGATGTAGCTCATCTACGGTAAAATATATTTTATGATCGGCGCCATAACTAAAGCCATCAGGCCAGCTTAA
>NZ_NTLW01000087.1:0-21283 GCF_002632075.1 Pseudoalteromonas sp. ESRF-bin5
CATTTATAAGTGCGTGGGATCATTGTGATGTCAGTTTTTTAAATGAACCTAAAGACGAATGGCAAGAACCACTGCAAGACTTTAAATTACGTTTATCTAAAGTAAAAGTTGGAAATCGAGGGCGTGAGATTCTTGATAAACTCATGCCAGCCATGCTTAAACAGCTAAGCGACTTTAATGCCAGTGCCATAGTATTTGGTACTGTGTGCCAAATTCTTAATAAAATTATTTCGCGTACTGCCTACTTAGAATTGCTATATGAAAACCCTGGCACGTTAAAGCAGTTAGTTTCTTTGTGTTGTCATAGTAAGTGGATTGGCGAGCATATTTCTCGTTACCCAATTTTGCTTGATGAATTAATTGACCCTGCCGTGCTTTATAAACCAACACCACTTAGCGCTTATAAAGACGAAATACGTCAATATTTTTTACGCATAGAGCACGACGATTTAGAGCTACAAATGGAGTCGTTAAGGCAGTTTAAACAAACTCATCAATTACGGATAGCTGCCGCAGATGCCACTGGCGTTTTGGATGTTATGAAAGTAAGCGATCACTTAACCTCTTTGGCAGAAGCTATAGTCGAGCAGGCCGTAAACATTGCATGGCATAACACGGTAAAGCGCTTTGGCATGCCGCCAAACACTGACAATGAACACAAGGGTTTTGCCGTTATTGCCTATGGTAAAACGGGTGGTTTTGAAGTGGGCTACGACTCAGATTTAGATCTTGTGTTTGTTCACAATCACGATGGCTCGAGTCAAACCAATGGCGATAAAGCGATTGATTCTCGGCAGTTTTATTTAAAACTTGCCCAACGTTTAATGCACTTATTTAATACGCGAACGGCGTCGGGTATTTTATACGAGTTAGATACACGTCTTCGCCCAGAGGGTGCTTCGGGTTTACTTGCTATCAATTTAGAGAGCTTTAATCACTATCAACAAACACAAGCGTGGACATGGGAGCACCAAGCGCTGGTTCGTGCTCGTATTATTTTAGGTCAAAATGAGTTAGAAGAACGCTTTTCGCAAATACGTAAAAATATACTTTGCCAAGCGCGTGAAACGGCTGTGTTAAAAGATGATGTCATTAAAATGCGAGAGAAAATGCGTGGCCACCTTGCAAAAGGTAACACGCAGTTATTTGACCTAAAACAAGATGCTGGTGGCATGGCCGACATTGAATTTATTACGCAATACCTTGTTCTTAAAAATGCACACGATAGCGAGCAACTAAGCGTATTTTCAGATAATGTAAGAATACTTACTGATGCTGCTAAAATAGGCTGTATTACAAAAGAGCAAAAGCAGCAGTTAATTAAAGCGTATATTGACTACCGTTCGTGTTACCACGTACTCAGCTTAGATCAGCAAGGAAAGTTAGTTGAACGCGAGCAGTTTTTACAAGACATCACTAATGTGACTGCCATTTGGAAAGCGGTTTTTGAGCTGTAGGATTTGTTCAATCATATTTGTTTGCTTTATAAGCAAACACGCTCTAAGTGATGTGCTTTGATAAAAAATCACGCAATAGAGTGATTTTTTATCTAACTCAAATGTTGAGTTTTAAGCAGTTAGCACGCACAAACTCAGAGGGCAATTCAGTAATTACTGCCGCTCTTTGCTTATTACAAAAGTAGGTGTAAACCTCATGTTCAAAGTCATCATTTATAGCTCTGCCTACTTGGTACAGGGCTGAGGTGAAATTACTGTCGACCCTAAAATGATCTTTAACGACATAGTCTTTACTTAAGTACCAATAGAGCTCAATGCCTTCGCTTTTAGCATACTCAACTAAAACATCTTTCAATGTTGAACCGTTTTCGAAGCGCCTAGGCTCCACACTTCCTGTCCAACTTGCTGGCATGGGGGTAACAGTGCGCGTACGCTCAGCTAAAACTCTATCGACAGTTTGATCTGGCTTTTTTAAACTCAATACGTATTGGTCGCGCTCTTTGTTGCTTTTAACTTGATTTCGAATCGAGGCATAAAAGCGAGATAATCCTTCGGCAGCGGCATTTTTAGATTCTTTTAAATCTAATGTTGGAACATTTCCCATTAAAAAGTACGCAGCAAGCGCTATTAATATGACTGCAAATGACAAGTACCTAATCCAAAACCACATTACAACAACCACCCTTATTTGTTCCTGTTATTGTTATACCATTACTATTTGTAAAATGAAGGAGTATTTTTATCTGGTCGCGTTTTAAAACGGCGATGTAGCCACATGTATTGTTCTGGTGCGGCATTAATTGATAATTCCATGCGTTGATTAACACGCGTGACATCGGCTTTATCATCACCGCTTGGGAAGTTTTCAAGCTCTGGAATAATTTCTAAGTGGTACTTTCCATTTTCGTCTCGGCGGGTAATCAAACTCATTGTTTCGCAATTTTTACTGCCAGCAAACATCAGTGTACCTGTTGTAGTTGCGGTGTCTTGCACTGCATAAAAAGGGACGAATTCGCAGCGGTTACGGCCATAGTCTTGATCGGGTAGGTAATAGCATACTTTTTTATTTTTTAAGGCTTTTAGTAAGCCTTTTACGTCTTTTTTACCGACCAAGTATTCATTAGAGCGAAGGCGGCCATTAGTTGTAAAGTACTCCATTAGTGGGTTGTTGTGCGGGCGGTAAAAACCGATACCCATACAGCCCAACCCCATTAATCGGCCTGCCATTTCAAGGTGTAAAACATGAGGTACTAGTAACAGTACGCCTTTTCCAGATTGTTGCACTCGTTCAAAATGTTCAAGCCCTTTTAAAGACCCTAAAGCTTTTTTCGCTCGCCACTGCGGCCACCACCATGCCATTCCGGTTTCAACCATCGCAATGCCAGTGTTTTCCATATTTTTTAGCACCAATGCTTTTTGATCTTCGTCGCTCATATCAGGAAAGCAGCGTTTAATATTTACTTCGGCAATGTGTCGGCGGCGTTTCATGTATTTATGAACTAAACGGCCAAGTAGTTTGCCCAGGGCTAATTGAAGTTTTTGCGGAAGCCAAGAAATTAGGTATAAGAAAAAAACGCCAATCCACGTTAGCCAGTATCGAGGGCCTAAAAAAGATGCTTTAAAAGGAGATGAGGTGACCACAAAAATTGCTCTAAAATTAAAAACGCTAGTTTAACGCTAAGCGCTGTAAAATACAAAAAGCCAGCATGTAGCTGGCTTTGTATGTGTTTTGTGACTGTTTAGGCTGCTTTTAAACCCTGGTTTATAGCTACTAGGTCTTTGCTTGTTAGTGTACCCGCTGCTTGCTTTAAGCGCAGAGTAGACAGGACATAACGATAACGTACATCAGCAAGGTTACGTTTAGCATTGTATAGGTTTTGTGTGCTTACAAGTACATCAACAATTGTACGCGTACCAACCTCAAAACCTGCCTCTGTTGCTTTTAAAGCACTTTGGGCAGAAACAACAGCTTGCTCTAACGCTTTGTAAGTTGCAATGTCAGACACTACTTGATTGTAAGACGTAATAACCGTGCGGGTAATTGCGCGGTAATTGGCTTCGTAATCTTGGCTAGCTGCAACGTAAAATGCACGTGCTTGATCGGTAGCTGCTACTGTTGCACCCCCAGAGTATAAAGGCAGGCTAAAGTTAAGGCCTACCGAGGTTGAGTTTGCACGAGGTTGTCTAGTTAGGCTTGTACCATTTCTGTCTGCGTCTGTTAAAGAGTCGCCATAACTTGCGCTTAGGGTTAGCTTTGGATAGTGGCCCGCTCTTGCCAGTTTAATTTGATCTTGGGCTATATCTACGGTTACTTTAGCAACTTGCAAGCTAATATTTTTATCTTTAGCAATATTTAAAAAGTCGCTAGAGTCTCGAGCTGGCTTAGTTGTAGAAAATGTCTCTGTATTTAAAAAGTCTAACTTAGCGTGGTATTTACCCGTAATTTCTCGTAGTTGCTCACGCGCTGTTTCTACTGAGTTATTAGCAATAATTTCTTGTGCAACAGAGTTGTCGAACTGTGCTTGTGCTTCGTGTACATCGGTAATTGCCGTTAAACCAACAGCATAACGTTGTTTAGTTTGTTCAAGCTGGCGTTCGATGGCGCGTTTTTCCGTTTTAATAAATTCAAGGTTATCAATCGCACTTAAAACGTTAAAGTAGCCTTCAGCAACACGAACAATTAAGTTTTGTTTAGCCGAGTCGTATTGAGCATTTGCTTGCAACGCTTGTTTGTCTGCAATGTCTAACGAGTTCCATGCGCCTAAGTCGAATAAGGTTTGGCTTAAGCTAAGACCACGGGTGAATTGATCAGAGTCGCTTTCAACTTTTTCATCCACACTTTCAAAAGAGGTTGAGTCACTTTTTGTGTAACCCATTGTTAAACCAATTTGCGGCAATAATGCAGCCATTGCAGTATCTGCTTGGTAAGATTGTGCATCTGCTTGGGCTTTTGCTTTTAAAACGGTAGGATCGTTGGCCGTTGCAATTTCAAAAACTTGTAGTAAATCTTCAGCGTTTGCTGCTGTTGTGCCTAATGCGCATGATAAACTAACTAGCGCCGCAAGAATGTTCTTTTTCATGTGTTGTTCGGTCCTTAGACAATTTTTATACTAAAACCATGGTAACCTGTTTTACGTAATAACTAAAAATAAAAAGAGTAAAACAGTGCGTCGAAATGTAACAGAATATATTAACGTACTTCAAAGTTTTTAATAAGTAGAGGATGCTTACGTGCCAGATAAAAAACTTGTTCAGTTTACGCATAAAGATGTCAGCGTAAAGCCGGTCAAAAATTTGTATAAAGGCTTTTTTCAGGTTGATTTGTATCAGTTTGAACATGCCTTGTTTGCGGGCGGTAAATCAGAACTTATTAGTCGCGAGATTTTAGAGCGTGGAGACGCCATTGCTGTGTTGCCTTACGACCCCATATCAGACACTGTGCTTTTAATAGAACAAATACGTATAGGGGCTATTAAAAGCAAACATTCACCTTGGCTACTAGAATGTATTGCTGGAATGACTGACGGTAGTGACGATTATGAATCGGTCGTAAAGAAAGAAGCGTATGAAGAAGCTGGGCTTAATTTAACAGAGCTTGAATTTATGCTTTCGTATCTTTCAAGCCCAGGTGGTACAACAGAGCGGTTACATTTATACCTAGCACGAGCCGATTTAAGTGACGTTGAATCTGGTGTGTATGGCCTTGAAACCGAAGGTGAAGATATAAAAACTCACGTACTCAGCGTTGATGATGCGCTAACTCGCCTCAACAATGGTGAAATGGATAATGCTGCAACCGTTATTTGCATGCAGTGGCTTGCACTTAACCATGAAAAAATGAAACACAAGTGGACAGACTCTTCTTCATAGCCACAAATTGGCTCACAGTATAATGGTGGTATTTTGACAGTACAATTAGCAACAAATAGATATATCCAAAGCCTCCCAAAGTATTTAACGCTTTGTGAGCACAACTACTTACGACTTTTAAAATTGTTACCGGCTGAACGAGCGATTGGCTGCAGCCGAGAAGTGAAGTTGGGGAACAGTGAGTTTGCGACTAAGGTTGATGGCAGTGCAAAATACACTATGGATATTTCTATTAAGCAGCTAAGCGGCATGGTAAAGGGGATTGCACCGCTTTATTTAACTGTGAGGTTGTATCACGATGCTAAAGTGGCTGAAATTATCCATCACGATTATCATCAGCGTATTAAGCCTTCTTATGGTTACCCTAATCCAAAAATGCATCAAAAAGATGAAAAATATCAACTTAATGCATTTTTATACGACTGGCTTGTAGCCTGTGTAGAACACGGACAAGCAACGCTGAATTGGGATGTAAATAATGGCTTGGTTTGATGAACCTTACCTCGTTGATAAGTCGTCGTTACGCATAGCACATATTACCGATTGTCATTTATTCTCAAATAAAGCAGGTGAGTACTTTGGCGTAAATACGGCGAATTACTTTGAACAGGCGCTGGCTCATATGGCTAAGCAATCCCTTGATTTTGTAATATTTGGCGGCGACCTTACGCAAGATCATAGCCCAGAGTCCTATTTTTTATTTAGTGAGCTGATTAACCAAAGTGATTTAACATGCCCTGTTTTTTGGGTTCCAGGTAACCATGATGACATCGCTCAGCTTAACCGAATGAGTGGTGGGCAAATAAATTGCGCTAAACATATAGTGGCAAATGGCGTTGAGTTACTTCTTATTAATTCTAAAGGGCCAACGCCTGCAGGGTGGGTAACAGGCACGCATTTGAATGAAATTACCGAACAGCTGTTTGCTTCGGCGAGTTCCAAAATTATGTTTTGTCACCATAACCCACTCCCTATTGATGGCTACCTAGACAAACACATGCTCGAAAACGGGCCGCAATTACTTAATATTTTAGTTAATAGCGAAAACGTTTTAGGCTTGTTTCATGGTCATGTTCATAACGAATACATTCAAACGTTTAGAGCGCTTCCCATTTACGCGACCCCAGCCAGTTCAGTGCAGTTTAAAAAACACAGCCCCGAATGGATACAGCAAGACCATGGGCCAGCATACAGGCTGATATGTATCAGCACGAAAAAAGAGAATATAAGCACAGATATGGAAGTAGTATGGCTAAACGGGTAATCTATATTCATGGTTTTAATAGCTCAGATAAATCATATAAAGCTGTGCGCTTTGGCGAGCTTATGGCACACTATGACGTTGACTATTGTGTACCGTGCCTAAACCATGAGCCCATACAAGCCATCATAGCGCTTGAGCAATTACTTACACCTAATACTGTTTTATTAGGAAGCTCATTAGGCGGATTTTTTGCCACGTATTTATCGCAGCGTTATCAAATTCCTGCTGTGGTTATAAATCCCGCGGTTGCGCCATACACTTTATTAAAGCCGTTGCTTGGTTTAAATTATAATCCGTATCAAGATTATCATTATGAATTGAATAGCAGCCACATAGCGGCTTTAAAAGCGTTGGCTGTTGATGACCTAAAGCACCCTGAATTACTGTATTTATTACAGCAAACAGGCGATGAAGTGTTAAATTTTCAACACGCAGTAAACTATTATTCGCAATGTAAGCAGAGGATCGAGTTTGGTGGCGATCATAGCTATCTTGGCTTTGAACTAACCTTTGCAAGTATTGTAGATTTTCTTAAAATCACGTAAAACTAGTTAAGCATAGCCTTAGCGCATATAAAGATAAAAACTATGAGTGATCAAAATTATAACGCCGAAGCCATTGAAGTACTTAATGGATTAGATCCGGTAAAAAGACGCCCCGGGATGTACACCGATACTGTGCGCCCAAATCATTTAGGCCAAGAAGTAATCGATAACAGTGTCGATGAAGCTATGGCGGGCCATGCAACTAAGATTGACGTAATTCTACACGAAGATAACTCGCTTGAAGTCAGTGATGATGGTCGTGGTATGCCCATTGATATTCACCCAGAGGAAGGTATTCCAGGTATAGAGCTTATTTTTACTAAGCTGCATGCCGGGGGGAAATTCTCAAACAAAAACTATCAGTTTTCAGGTGGTTTACATGGGGTAGGTATTTCAGTTGTAAATGCATTATCTACACGTGTAGAAGTAACGGTTCGCCGTGATGCACAGCAATACAGAATGGCCTTTGAAAACGGCGATAAAGTTGAAGATTTAAACGTTATAGGCACTGTTGGTAAACGTAACACCGGGACTACCGTGCGCTTTTGGGCTGATGCCAGCTATTTTGACTCTGCTAATTACTCTATTACTAAGCTTAATCATTTATTAAAAGCCAAAGCGGTACTTTGCCCTGGTTTGCGTATTAAGTTTGTTAATAAACAAACAAAAGAAACGCAAGAATGGTTTTACGAAACCGGCTTAAAAGATTATTTAATTGAAGCGGTTAAAGGTTTCGAAACGCTGCCACAAGACCCATTTGTGGGTGAGTTTAAAAGTGCTATTGAAGGTGTTGATTGGGCTGTGGTATGGCTGCCAGAGGGTGGTGAATCTATCGCTGAAAGCTATGTAAACCTAATCCCCACTGCGCAAGGCGGTACGCATGTTAATGGTTTACGCCAAGGCTTACTTGAGGCCATGCGCGAGTTTTGTGAATTTAGAAACCTATTACCTCGTGGTGTAAAACTTACCCCAGACGATATATGGGAGCGCTGTAGTTATGTGCTTTCGGTTAAAATGCAAGACCCTCAGTTTGCCGGCCAAACAAAAGAAAAACTGTCTTCACGCACGTGTGCGGCACTTGTTTCGGGTGTTGTAAAAGATGCATTTAGCCTTTGGTTAAATGAACATACAGATATAGCAGAGTTGTTAGCTGAGCTGTGTATATCAAACGCACAAAGTCGTTTAAAAGCCGCTAAAAAAGTAGTGCGAAAACGCGTTACAGCGGGACCTGCATTACCGGGTAAACTTACCGACTGTAGCGCAGCAGATAACGACCGTACTGAACTATTTTTAGTAGAGGGTGACTCTGCTGGTGGCTCGGCTAAGCAAGCGCGAGATCGTGAGTTTCAAGCAATAATGCCGCTGCGTGGTAAAATTTTAAATACGTGGGAAGTTGAGTCAGGGCAAATATTAGCATCGCAAGAGGTGCATGATATTTCGGTGGCTTTAGGGATCGATCCTGATTCAGCCGACATGAGCGGGCTTCGCTACAATAAAATTTGTATATTGGCCGATGCTGACTCTGATGGTCTTCACATTGCCACACTGTTATGTGCTTTGTTTGTTCGACACTTTCCGCAGTTAGTAAAAACAGGTCATGTATACGTAGCAATGCCACCACTATTCAGAATAGATATTGGTAAAGAGGTATATTACGCCTTAGATGAAGATGAAAAAACTAGTATTTTGGCCCGTATTGAAGCAGAAAAAAAACGCGGTAAAGTAAACGTACAGCGTTTTAAAGGATTGGGTGAAATGAACCCACTGCAACTTCGCGAAACCACCATGGATCCAAATACAAGACGTTTAGTTCAGCTAACACTTGATGAAGAAGTTCAAACCATGGAAATGATGGATATGTTACTTGCTAAAAAGCGTTCGCCAGACAGGCGCCAATGGTTAGAAGATCATGGTAACAAGGCACAAGTATAATGATGCGTGTTGGCCACTAGGAGATAGAAATGAATAAACTACTAGCAAGTGTATTGTTACTAAGTTTAATAAGTGCGCCTGCAATGGCTAAAAACATACTAGACAAGCTTAGTGTTGAGCCTGGTTTTGAACTTAGTTTATTTGCAGACGACGTTGAAAATGCGCGCCAAATTGCAGTATCAAAAAAAGGCATTGTTTACGCAGGCTCGCGCAAAGCAGGTAATGTGTATGCGCTTATCGATCATAATAGCGATGGCGTAGCCGATAAAAAAATTGTGATTGCAGAGGGTTTAAATATGCCCTCAGGGCTGGCTATTAAAGATGGTGATTTATACGTAGGTGAAGTGCATCGTATTATTCGCTTTAAAAAGATAGACACCCAATTAAAAGATCCAAAGTTTGATGTGATCTACAACGCATTGCCTTCAGAGCGTCACCATGGCTGGAAGTTTTTACGTTTCACACCCACAGGCGAATTGCTTATTCCTGTCGGTGTACCGTGTAATATTTGCGCCGAAGACGAGCGCTTTGGTCGTATTTTTTCACTAAACGTAGAAACCAAGCAAATTAAAACAATAGCGCAGGGCGTTCGAAATACCGTTGGTTTTGATTTTCATCCAAGTACTCAGGCTTTGTGGTTTAGTGATAATGGCCGCGACATGATGGGCGATGATATTCCACCAGATGAAATAAACCGCGTAAGTAAAGAAGGGGAGCACTTTGGGTTCCCTTATATTCATGCCGGTGCGATTAGTGATCCTGAATTTGGTAAGGGAAAAAATATTGCTGATTACACGTCTCCTGCGCTCGCATTGCCTGCCCATGTGGCACCACTAGGTATTCATTTTTACAACGCAAAACAATTCCCAGCAAGCTACAAAGAGCAGTTATTTGTTGCTGAACATGGCTCATGGAATCGTAGTAAAAAAGCAGGCTACAAAGTAGCTATAGCCACAATAGAGCAAGGCCGTGTGACTAAATACACGCCGTTTATTACCGGCTTTATGAAAGACGAAACAACATTTGGACGCCCAGTTGCATTTGCAGAGTTAGGTGACGGCAGTCTGTTAGTAAGTGACGATTACGCCAATGTAATCTACCGCGTAAGCTATAAGAAAAACTAGGTAAGCTTTAATGAGTGATACAGATACCTTGCTAATGCAAGGAATAGAGCAACAAACAATGGGGCGCTTTACTGAAGACGCCTATTTAAACTATTCCATGTACGTGATCATGGATCGTGCTTTGCCACATGTTGGTGATGGCTTAAAACCAGTGCAGCGTCGTATTATTTACGCGATGAGCGAATTAGGCTTATCGGCCGCAGCTAAATACAAAAAGTCAGCTCGTACCGTGGGTGACGTACTCGGTAAATATCACCCTCATGGCGATAGTGCTTGTTACGAAGCCATGGTACTTATGGCGCAACCGTTTTCGTATCGCTATCCACTTGTCGATGGTCAAGGAAACTGGGGTGCTGCTGATGATCCAAAATCATTTGCTGCAATGCGTTATACTGAAGCGCGTTTATCTAAGTTTTCTGAAGTACTGCTTAAAGAGCTTGGCCAAGGCACAGTAGATTGGACACCAAACTTTGATGGTACACTAGACGAACCGGTTGTATTGCCCTCACGCTTACCGCATATTTTACTTAATGGCATTACTGGTATTGCTGTTGGTATGGCAACTGATATTCCGCCTCATAACGTGAGAGAAGTAGCCAGTGCATGTTGTTTATTACTCGATAAACCAAAGACAGAGCTTGATGAATTATTAGAGCTAGTACACGCACCTGACTACCCAACCGATGCAGAAATAATTACCCCAAAAGCCGACATTCATAAAATATATAAAACCGGTCGAGGCTCAATTAAAATGCGTGCGGTGTATACCGAAGAGCAAGGCGATATAGTGATCACCGCGCTTCCGCATCAGTGTTCAGGCGGTAAAGTACTTGAGCAAATAGCAGCGCAAATGAACGCGAAAAAACTGCCTATGATTGCTGATTTACGTGACGAGTCAGATCACGAAAATCCAACACGTATAGTGATTATACCGCGCTCTAATCGTATTAAAGCTGAGCCATTAATGGCTCACCTGTTTGCGACCACCGATTTAGAGAAAAACTACCGTGTTAACTTAAACATGCTCGGGCTAGATGGCCGCCCGCAAGTCAAAGACCTGCGTAGTATTTTAAGTGAATGGCTCATGTTTAGGCGCGAAACTGTTCGTCGTCGTTTGCAGTATCGTTTAGATAAAGTACTCGCACGCTTACATATTTTAGAAGGCTTATTAGCAGCATTCTTAAATATTGATGAAGTGATTGAAATTATTCGTAGTGAAGATAAGCCAAAGCCTATTTTAATGCAGCGCTTTGATTTAACCGATATACAAGCAGAAGCTATTTTAGAGTTAAAACTTCGCCATTTAGCTAAACTTGAAGAGTTTAAAATTCGTGGTGAGCAAGACGAGCTTGCTAAAGAGCGTGATAAATTAGAACTCACGCTTGGTTCAGACCGCCGTATGTCAACGTTGCTTAAAAAAGAAATTCAAGAAGCGGCAGAAATGTATGGCGACGATCGTCGTTCTCCTGTTATCGAGCGCTCGGAAGCTAAAGCCCTTAATGAAAAAGATTTAATTCCATCAGAATCAGTGACTGTTGTTCTTTCTGACAAAGGGTGGGCACGCGTTGGTAAAGGTCATGACTTGGATGCAGAAGGTTTAAGTTACCGCTCAGGCGATGCCTACAGAGCTTCAGCTCGCGGTAAGAGTAATCAGCCCGCCGTATTTTTAGATTCAGCAGGGCGTGCATTTGCAACTGATGCACATAGTTTACCGTCGGCACGTAGCCAAGGCGAGCCAATGACTGGGCGTTTTAACTTAACAACAGGTGCAAATTTTGAGCACGTTGTTATGGCTGAAGATAGCCAAGTATTACTTATGGCATCGGACGCGGGTTACGGTTTTATCACTGATTTTAAAGATCTTGTGAGTAAAAACAAAAACGGTAAAGCGTTAGTGAGTGTGCCTAAAGGCGGTATTTTACTCAAACCAATTAGAGTGAGCGATGTAGCTAGCGATTACTGTATGGCTATTTCTAATGAAGGACGCATGCTTTTATTTCCACTACGCGATTTACCTAAACTAGGTAAAGGTAAGGGGAATAAAATTATTTCTATCCCTGCTGCAAAGGTACAGGCTCGTGAAGAGTTTGTGAAAGTACTGGCTGTTGTCCCTCTAGGAAGTAGCGTTACATTGCATGCCGGTAAACGCAAGCTAACCCTTAAACCAACAGATTTAGAGCATTACCATGGTGAACGAGGTCGTCGAGGTAACAAGTTACCGCGAGGCTTGCAGCGTGTTGATGAAGCCGTTGTTGAGCTAACGCCTCAAGATGAAGAGCCTGTTGAAAGTACAGCAGATGAATCATAAGCTCTGAGCTCACGTATTACGGCCTGCAATTGCAGGCCGTTTTTGTTTTTAGAGCCCAATTTTTACCATTTTATTGTTATGTGTTGAGCAATTAATTTTAGCATTGACTCTATTTCAGCGTACAGTTGTTCGCTATTGTCTCGTCTGTGTCACAAAATAACGCTATAATAGTGTCATAGTGCGTAATGACATGCGCACCGCACACAATTGATTTGGAGAACGAGTTTGTTAGCTGTAATACGTGTTTTTATTATGTTTATGTTTATATTATTGAGTTGTATTTTTGGTTTATTACTTTCATTAGTCAGGCCTTTTCACCCAAATAATGTTCACATAATTGCAGGTTGGTTTGGTTCTATGGCCAAAATGATCGGTGTTAAATTAGTGCTGACACGCCATCAAGATGCTGAGAATATTGGCCCTGCAGTGTACGTTGCAAATCATCAAAATAGCTATGATTTATTTACAGTACCAGCAATGGTACCAAAAAACTGTGTAAGCCTTGGTAAAAAGAGCCTAAAGTGGATCCCATTTTTTGGCCAACTTTATTGGCTGTCGGGCAATATTTTAATAGATAGAGCGAATCGTTCAAAAGCGGCTGGTACTATTTCAAAAGCAGCTGAAAAAATTAAGAAAAATGGGTTATCTATATGGGTATTTGCAGAAGGTACACGAAGCTATGGGCGCGGTTTATTACCTTTTAAAACAGGTGCTTTTCATACCGCGATGAGTGCGGACGTGCCAGTGGTTCCCGTGTGTATGAATACAACGCATAAAACCATTAAGCTAAATCGTTGGGATAATGGTACAATTTACATCGAAATGTTAGCGCCTATATCACTTGATAAAAGTATAAGTGCGCGAGAGCACGCTCAAAACGTACATACTGTTATGGCTGCTAAAATAAACGAATTAGATGCTCAAGTGAGAGAGAAATAATGGAAAACTGGCGCGAAATAAGTGAAGACATCGTAAGTTCACTACTTGAAGATGGATCAGATCCTGAAATACTTTATGAAGTAGAGCACCACTTTGTGTGTGAAGACTTCCCTAAACTAGAGCAAGCCGCATTGGCTGCTTTTAAATTAGGCTACGATGTTGAAGAGCCAGCAGAGCTTGAGCTTGAAGACGGCAGCAAAATTTGGAGCTTCGACATAGTCGTAGAAGCTGAGCTAGACGTAGACGTCATTATGGAAGACGTTGATAAACTAGCAGCACTTGCTGTCGAATGCGACGTTGAGTACGACGGTTGGGGCACTTACTTTCAAGAGTAATTAGCGACTCAAGTATGAAAAATAAAAAAGGCGAGCATTTAATAATGCGCGCCTTTTTAGTTTTTAATTGATGGCTATATAAGGTTCATATCAATACTTAATAAACTAGAAGGGCTAAACCTGGGAGGCAATGGTTTAAACTTAGGTATTTAGAATAACAAAATATTTGCCCTGTCATCGACATTATTTTTCAGCCTCCAGATAGATTATTTAATACTATTAGAGCCACTTTTTATTTTTAAAATACACACCAATACCACCAGTAAGTATCACTAAAAAAACAATAAACAGCGTAAATGCATAGGGGTTGTCTGTACCAGGAATTCCCCCAACGTTTACCCCAAGCAAACCTGTTAAAAAGCCTAGCGGTAAAAACAAGGCAGCTACTACCGACATCACATACATACGTTGGTTTAGCTGCTCAGAAACATGGTTAGTAACTGTTTGTTGAATAATTTGTGCACGCTCTATTGAGCTGTCTAGCTCTTCAAGGTAGCGAATAAGTAAGTTAGTGGTTTCGTTTAGCTTTGCCTTATCGTCATCTAAAAGCCACTCATAATGACCGTTTACCATTGTAGTGAGCGCCTCTTTTTGAGGCTTTAAATAACGCTTAAGCGCAATAGTTTGGCGGCGTAACTGCGATAGCGCTTGGTTGTCAAAACGCTTACTTGGCTCGTCTATTTCTTCTTCAAAGCCATCAAGTGTTTCATCTAACGAGTTAATAACACTTTGCATACGTGAAGTTAGCTTTTGTGTAATAGCACACACAAGCTCTGATATAGAACACGGGCCTTTATTGTCTTTTAACGAACAAAGTACATCGTCAATAGATAAAAGGCGACGCTTACGCGAAGTGATGACTATATTTTCGTTAATAAATAAACGTACCGACACCATGTCTTCTGGGCTTTGCGCCGGGTTTAAGTTTACACCGCGCAAAAACAGCAAGTGCCCATTTGTAGACTGAGTGATACGTGGGCGTGTTTCATCTGCCGTAAATGACTCTAGCTCATAATCGGTTAAAAGCTCACAGTGTTTGAGCCAGTTCACAACATCGGGTTGGCTATAATCCATATGGACCCATAATTTGCCTTGCTCAGGTTGCCAGTTGTGAAGATCTTCGCTGCTTTGTATAGCGCGAGCACCGCCTTTTTCATCAAGCACTAGGGCGTGAAGCAAACCGTTAATCATAATAATGTCTCATAATAGTGTAATTTTAATACTATAAACTATAGTGTATCTAACTGACCAAAACATATTTACTTTTAATAAGTTAAGGTACTTTTTAAATTATTGGTCTAGCTTAAATGCTGGTTTGATTATATTGCAGCAAGACGTGCATTGTGAGACTAATAGACATTAAAGATCAATCAAATTGATTCATCAGTAAGATAAATTTATTTTGTTGGTCTTTTTATTTCTATAGCGTATAAACCTCTTTTTTACAAAGGGCACATTTATGACGACAAAAATAACAATAGGTTGGCGTGAGTGGTTAAGTTTACCTGAGCTTGGTATTGAGCGGATCAAGGCTAAAGTTGACACTGGTGCGCGTACTTCATGTATTCATGCTATTAACATTGAAGAATACGAAGTTGATGGCGAAAAGTGGGTTAAATTTATAGCTCAACCATTACAAGATGACGAAGAAACTCAAATTACTTGTAATGCTAAAGTGAAAAAAATGAAATACGTAACCAGCTCCAGTGGTGAAAAGCAATTGCGTTATTTTATAGAAACAACATTACACGCGGGTGAACATAGCTGGCCTATTGAAGTCACCCTCACAAGCCGCGCAACCATGAAGTTTAGAATGTTGCTAGGTCGAACAGCCATGGAGAATCGTGTCGTTGTTGACACGGCTTTATCTCATTTATTATAAAAAGTATTGGGCTTATGCTGCAAAAAAGCAGCCATTAAGCACTAATGCTGTAAAATTTAGTTAAGGTTTTAACTATGAAAATCGGTATTTTATCTCGTAACAGAAAGTTATATTCAACACGTCGTTTAATCGAGGCTGCAGAGGCTCGTGGGCACGAAGTGAAAGTAATAGACGCACTTCGCTCTTACATGAATATAAACTCTGAACAGCCGGAAATTCACTATCGTGGTGAAAATCTGAAAGATTTTGATGCAATTGTGCCGCGTATTGGCGCATCAGTCACCTTTTACGGCTGTGCAGTTTTACGCCAATTTGAAATGATGGGGGTATACCCTGTCAACGAATCTGTGGCTATTTCTCGTTCGCGCGATAAATTACGCTCATTGCAGTTATTGTCACGCAAGGCCGTAGGCATGCCTGTTACAGGTTTTGCGAGCAAACCTGATGACGTGAAAGATTTACTCGAAATGGTTGGCGGTGCACCGGTTGTGATTAAGTTACTAGAGGGCACACAAGGTATTGGTGTTGTACTTGCTGAAACGCGCAAAGCGGCTGAAAGCGTAATTGAAGCTTTCATGGGCTTAAAAGCTAACATTATGGTTCAGGAATATATTAAAGAAGCGGGTGGTGCGGATATTCGCTGTTTTGTGTTAGGCGATAAAGTAATTGCAGCGATGAAGCGCCAAGCGCAAGAAGGTGAGTTCCGTTCAAACCTTCACCGTGGTGGTAGCGCTACACTAGTTCGTATTACGCCTGAAGAGCGTAAAACCGCCGTTGCTGCAGCAAAAGCTATGGGCTTAAATGTAGCAGGTGTAGATTTACTTCGCTCATCTCGTGGGCCTTTAGTGATGGAGGTTAACTCATCACCAGGTCTTGAAGGTATAGAAATAGCAACAGGTAAAGACATTGCTGGCATGGTGATTGATTTCATCGAAAAAAATGCCTCAATCAAAGGAACCGCAACTCGTGGCAAAGGTTAAAATTAACCGTCCTTTCACTTTATTAGGTGAAAGCATTGGTGTTGGTGAACGCAAAACGTTAGCTTTAGAAGCTGCAAAGCTTTATACCCACTCACCCCTTAATATACCAATAGAGGTTGTTAATGGCGTAATGGAAGGCCCTGTACTGATGGTATGTGCCGCTATTCATGGTGATGAATTAAATGGGGTAGAAGTTGTACGTCAATTACTGGCTAAAATAGATCCAAGCCAGCTACGTGGCACGCTTATCGCGGTACCCATTGTTAACGTATTTGGTTTTATTCATAAGTCGCGCTATTTACCCGACCGTCGTGACATGAACCGCAGTTTTCCAGGTTCTGAAAGAGGGTCGCTAGCGGGTCGTATGGCGTATATGTTTTTTAATCAAGTTGCAGTACATTGCACACATATTATTGATTTACATACGGGCGCTATACACCGAACAAACTTGCCACAAATACGTGCAAATTTGGCGGATGAAGCTACGGCGCAGATGGCCAAAGCCTTTGGCACACCAGCAGTAATAGATGCGTCATTGCGTAATGGTTCACTAAGAAGTGAAGCGGCGAATTTAGGTATACCGGTTATTACTTACGAAGCGGGTGAAGCGCTTCGTTTTGATCCGATAGCAATAGCCGCAGGTGTACAAGGTGTTGATTATGTAATGCGTCATTTAAAAATGATGCGTGGTAAACGCCCTAAAAAAATACCTGAGCCTATCATTGCGCGTTCAACAAGTTGGGTGCGTGCTGAAGTAGATGGTATTGTGCGCGCTCAAGTTTCGTTAGGAGAGCGTGTGACAAAAGGGCAAGTACTGGCGTTTATAAGTAGTCCACTTGGTGATTCTGAGCTAGAACTGCGTGCGCCACGAAGTGGGATTATTATAGGTCAGCAAACTATGCCATTAGTAAATGAAGGCGATGCTGTATTTCACATTGCTTACTTTGCAAACGACAATAGCGTGGTTGAGCAGCAGCTAGAAACATTTATTGATGGAATAAATGATTTAGAAGATGAGCTAAAAACTGCAGAGCTAAATAACTAATACTTAAGCAATTAGTAAAAAGCCGTTTTAATCATTAAAGCGGCTTTTTTTATATAAAAATTATGACTTTTTAGGGCCTATAATACGTTTAACAGCAGGTGCTTTTGATGGTTTAGGTTCTGCGTTTAAAACCAAAACAGGGCGGGTAACAAATAAGTTATTAGGGTAAATGACGCGGTGCCCATCAATATGCTCAAGTACGACATTCATTAAACCCATTTCGACAATTCGCCCTTCAATATGGTTTGCGCCATCGATAATGCGTACCCAAAAGCCAACACGGCAGTCGTTTTGAATAAACATTAATAAAAACGCGGTCAGGTTACTTAATAATGACCATGCTGCAAATAGCGCTACACCTAACATTGCAAATAGTGACGAGCCTAGAACCAATAATCCTCTTAGTTCAATACCCCAAAATACCAGCACTAAACATAACATGACAAAGGCAAGAATAATTTTAAGAAGTAACTCTGCGCGGTATTTACGGTGCAAATCAACTTTACCTTTAATGGCTTTTTCAAGTAGCTTTTTAGTTAGCTTTAAAAGCACTGGAAATAGTAACAAGGCAATAATGGTGACTATAAGTTTATATTGATTGGTGAGTAATTCTAAAACATCTAAAAATTCCAAAAGAGCGCCTTTTGCAGTTATGTGACAATTAAAAGTAGTAAATAAAGCAACGTGTTAGATGAGTCTTAACTAGCTTAAAGGCCTTAGTTTAGCGTGTTGTTTTGGTGCTAAGTAGCTATTTAAAAAGATTTTTTTACACTGACAAGCCACTGTACAGAGTCGACATCGTCGGCGCTATCTATGGGGGCGGCTATATCAAGGTGGATCATAGTTCCTGCATTTGCTCTACTTGGTGCTAGGCGCAAACCAACGCCTACATTTTTGAGAACATGATTATTTTCACCATTTGTTTGGTCATTAAACCATGCCCTACCAATATCTATAAAGCCTGCGCCACCTACTTTAAATAGTTGAAGCAAATCGTACTCCCAGTAGTAGCGTTTTTCTAGGCTCACTAAAAAGCTACGGTCGCCATGTTGGTAATCCATAGGGTAACCACGCAAGCCTGTTTCACCACCTAGGGTAAGCTGTTGGTCGGCGGTGAGGTTTTTTGCGTATTGTACGCGACCTTTGACATACCAAGACTGATCAACACTTGTATTTAGATAATATTGTACTTGCGATGTCGCTTTAAAGTTTTCGAGTTGCTTTTGTTCTTCGTTCCAAAACCCCTCTAGGTTCGTGCTAAAACGCCAAAGCGTATTATCGCCAGAAAAATGCGCTGTTTTAACATTAAGCGAATACACCAAGCGGCTATCGTCATCACTTAATGACTCATCTGAGTAACCGAGTAATGCTTGTGCATTCCAACCTAGGTTTAAATCTTCAGTGCGATAAATGCTGTCAAAATTACGCACCTTAATAAAATTATCCTCAAACCAATGGCCGCTAATATAGGGATAACTGTAGCTTCTATCTTTAGCTATAGGCTCAAACGTGGTTTGAATAGCATTAAATTTATGCTGCTCATCTACATAACCTAAGCTAATTCGCTGGGTCCATCTATTACTGAGTGCTTTTGAATGACCAATAAAAATGCGATTGAGTTCGGTTGTTTGATCAAATTCACTAATTTCTTTACCACGCCGATATAAGGATTCTTCTCGCTGCTCTGAGTAGCTTAAAATACCGTAGCTGTAAGGTGTGTCTATGGCATAAAATGGATAAGTAAGCTCAAGTAAATGACGCTTTCCATCGCTGTTATCGGCATACTCTACGCGACCACGGTAGCGGCTAGAAAAAATATTAGGATCGTCGTAAACAAATAAATAACCGCTGCGGTCGCTGTCGGTTGTACGAGAAAAAGACAACCTTTTACCCCAGCCAAACAAGTTTGATTCTCTAAAACCAATACTCGATTTATTTTCTCCACCGCTGCGGCTAAAGTTTATTTCTGGCAAGAGTGTCCATAAATCACGGGTAATTACTTTAACATCTATATCGCCATCACAGTTTTCTGTTGCGCTAATTTGTGCGTCGTATAGGTAGCTTTCTTTTCGCAGCAGGCGCTCCGATTCAGAAAGCTTTTTAGCATCGTAAATATCGCCAGAGTTAAAAAGCAGTAAATTTTTAATTACCTCAGGCTCAGTTTGAATGTGTGCGCGGTTAGCAAATCTAAACAGTGCGTTATTTTCTTCTTCCAGCGCAGTATTAAATACATTGAGTTGTTCTAGCGTAATAGTGGCAATTTTTGCATTTGGTTTTGTAGCAACGAGAAGCGTTTCATCGCTGAGTTGGCGACGTAGTTTTTCTTCACTCAAATGTATTGATGATTCAAGAGGGCAGCTACCAATGTTTGAAGGAAATTGCTCAGCAAAGGCGCAAGGCATTAATATAAAAAGACAAAATAACCCAACACTATAGGGCGAAAAACACGTATTACTAACCATTAAGCCTCTTATCTACTGCGTAGCAAACGACTACCGTGATATCAGCTTACATCATTGTTATTTAATTGTAAGTAAAAAGCATGGGTGTTAACAAAATAATTAATTTAGCTTAAGTAATAGGCCAGCGCTGCTAATAAGTGCTCAGCTTCAGGCCCTTCGCCGTTAATCCAAATACTTTGACTGTAATGCTCGTAATTTAAATTAAACGTTTGTTGGCTATAAGAAAAACGTACCTGATGCCTATCCGCTCCCGCCGAATACTCGCTAATAGCGATATCGTCTGAATGTAGGAATAAGGTACTCCACAGCTCAAAGTCTTCATCGTGTGGCGGCTCTGTTGGGGTAATGATGATGCATTGGTGCGTGTGGTCGTAATCTATTTTGCTCATAATTGGCTTATTGTGTGGCTAAGTAGTTGCGAATTGCTGTTAAAAAAGCTCCGCCGTATTTGTTTAACTTGGTAAAACCAACGCCTGACACTTTTAAAAACTCACTGTCGTTCGTGGGCATTAGCTGCGCCATTTCGGCTAACGTTTTATCATTAAATACCACATACGGTGGCACATCGTCGGCATCTGCAAGTTCTTTACGTAATGAACGCAAGCGAGCAAATAGTTTTTTATCGTAATTAAATTGCGCTAGCTTATCTTGATATACGTGTTTTGCTTGTAAGCGAGGTTCAGCTAATTGCAGCGCGTATTCGCTTTTTAATATAGCACGGGCGGCTTCGGTCAAGCGCAAAGAGGCGCCTTGTGTTATATCTTGGCTTAGTAATCCTTGGTGGATTAATTGGCGTAAAATACTTAGCCAAAACTCACTGCTTCTGTCTTTACCTATGCCGTAAGTGCTCAACTGATGGTGGTTGTTATCGCGAATACGACTCGTATTGGCGCCACGTAATAGCTCTACAATGTATCCTAAACCAAATCGCTGTTCAGCTCTGTATACACACGAAAGCGCTTGTTGGGCAACAAGCGTACCATCAAAGCTTTTTGGTGGGTTTAAGCAAATATCACAGTTACCACATTGCTCGCGTTGGTATTCACTAAAGTAGTTAAGTAGTATCTGACGGCGGCACGTTTGTGCCTCAGCAAAGCTTGCCATGGCATTAAAGCGCTGCTCTTCTACACGGCGACGTTG
>NZ_NTLW01000282.1:0-17673 GCF_002632075.1 Pseudoalteromonas sp. ESRF-bin5
CCATATTGCGCCTTAATTTCAACTAACTCGTCACGAATTACTTCCATTAAGCGCTCTGGGCTTGCCAGTATGTGTAACAGTTCAGCAATTAAATCAAGCAGTGTTTGGTATTCACTTAAGATTTTTTCGTGCTCAAGACCTGTTAGCTTGTGTAATCGTAAGTCAAGAATCGCTTGAGCTTGTTGCTCAGAAATAAAGTATTGGCCGTCGCGTATACCTAAATCATCAGCTAACCAATCTGGGCGAGCAACGTTAGCCTCACCTGCTTTTTCAAGCATTGCTTTAACATTACCTAATTCCCACGAACGTGCAGTTAACGCTATTTTTGCTTCTGCTGGTGTTGGAGACTTACGAATAAGTTCAATAATTGGGTCAATGTTGGCAAGTGCAATTGCTAGACCTTCTAGCATGTGTGCACGGTCGCGCGCTTTACGTAAATCAAATACTGTACGACGAGTTACTACTTCACGACGGTGAATAATAAACTCTTCAAGCATTTCTTTTAAATTAAAACACTTAGGCTGGTTATTGATGAGTGCAACCATGTTCATACCAAACACTGTTTGTAACTGTGTTTGTGCATATAGGTTGTTTAGAATCACTTCACCTACGTCACCACGCTTTATCTCAATAACGATACGCATACCGTCTTTATCTGATTCATCACGTAGTGCACTAATGCCTTCAATTTTTTTATCTTTAACAAGCTCCGCTATTTTTTCAATTAAGCGTGCTTTGTTAACTTGATAAGGGATTTCATGAACAATAATTGTTTCACGACCCGTTTTTTCGTCTGTTTCGATGTCAGCACGTGCACGCATGTACACTTTGCCACGACCCGTTTGATACGCTTGTTCAATCCCTTTTTTACCGTTAATGATTGCGGCTGTAGGGAAATCTGGGCCAGGAATGTAATCCATTAACTCAGTTATGGTTAAATCTGGATTAACAATTAATGCTAAACAACCATTGATAACTTCAGTTAAGTTATGTGGTGGGATGTTTGTCGCCATACCTACGGCAATACCAGAAGAACCATTTACAAGTAAATTAGGTACCTTCGTTGGTAAAACGTCAGGAATTTGCTCTGTGCCATCGTAGTTAGGAACGAAATCAACCGTTTCTTTCTCAAGATCCGCTAATAACTCATGAGACATTTTAGCCATACGTACTTCGGTGTAACGCATTGCAGCAGCTGAATCACCATCAACAGAACCAAAGTTACCCTGGCCGTCTACAAGCATATAACGAAGTGAGAATGGCTGTGCCATACGAACTATCGTGTCATAAACTGCGCTATCGCCGTGTGGGTGGTATTTACCGATTACATCACCGACAACACGTGCCGACTTTTTGTAAGGCTTGTTCCAATCATTACTAAGCTCGTTCATTGCAAACAAAACGCGGCGGTGAACTGGCTTTAAGCCATCACGTACGTCTGGTAATGCACGTCCTACAATTACACTCATTGCGTAATCTAAGTAGGAGTTTTTTAACTCGTCTTCAATATTGACTGGCAGAATTTCATTGGCGAGATCAGTCATTTGATATCACATTCCTTCAGTAGCAGCTCTTAATAACCCAGTATTAGGTTTTAAAGAGTATTGTTATTATTACTAACAGACATGCTATCACAATTAATTTTAATTTACAGGCGCAAAACTTTGCGATTTATCAATTTAGGCCTATATAATGGCCTCAGATTGACGAGGAAGTATTTTATGACCGAACATCAAAATGTAGATCACGCAGAAATAGCAAAATTTGAAGCCATCGCAGAGCGTTGGTGGGATTTAGAGGGTGAGTTTAAACCTCTTCACGAAATTAATCCGTTACGCCTAGATTTTATTGCAAATAAAACGCAAGGTTTATTTGATAAAGAAACACTCGATGTTGGCTGTGGTGGGGGTATTTTAAGCCAAAGTATGGCACGTATGGGGGCAAAGGTAACAGGTATTGATATGGGACAAGAGCCTTTGACTGTCGCTAAATTACACAGCCTAGAAACGGGTGTTAATGTAGATTACATAAAAATACCCGCAGAACAGTTTGCTGAAGAACACCCTGAACGATTTGACGTTGTTACCTGTATGGAAATGCTCGAACACGTTCCAGACCCTGCTTCAATTATTCACGCCGTTGCCAAACTTGCAAAACCTGGCGCTGATGTTTTTTTCTCTACCCTCAATAAAACACCGAAAGCCTACTTGTACGCAATTGTAGGTGCTGAAAAACTATTAAAAATGGTTCCAGAGGGAACTCACGATCACAAAAAGTTTATTAAACCGGCGCAGCTAATTGCGTGGGCCGAGCAAGCGGGCTTAAAAGTACGTGCAAGCTCAGGACTTTCGTATAACCCCTTCTCTAAACAATACACACTTAATAATGATGTTAGTGTTAATTATATCCTTCATTTTGAGAAGTTGGTGTAATGAAGAGCGCAGGTTCATCATTAGAACTTTATCAATATGATGCATTTTTGTTTGATTTAGACGGCACCTTACTCGACACAGCTGACGATTTAGGCGCTGCACTTAATAGTGTACTACGAGCAAATCAAATTGCCGAAGTAACAAGCGAAATATATCGCCCAGCGGCTTCTAATGGTGCGGCAGCTTTACTGGAAGCAGGTTTTAAAGAGTTGTGGCCCTCTCTTGCACAAGCACAGTTGATAAAGCAATTGGTCGATAGCTATGCCCAAAACATTGCGAAATACACCCAATGCTTTGCCGGTATTGAACCACTATTGATCTCACTTGATCACAAAAAGATCAAATGGGGGATCATGACAAACAAGCCTGGCTTTTTAACTGAGCCGCTTGTCGCTGCGATCCCCGCTTTAAAAAATGCGGCCGTTGTTATTAGCGGTGATACGCTTGAAGAAGCCAAACCCTCTCCTCTACCTTTACTTCATTGCGCAAAACTAATGGACGTAATACCAGCTCGCTGTTTATACATAGGTGATGCCGAGCGAGACATTCAAGCTGGTAAAGCAGCAGGTATGCCTACAGCTACTGCTCTGTGGGGGTACATTCCAAGCGATGCAGAAGCACTTACTTGGAAAGCTGATTTTAACTGGCGTAGCCCTATTGACGCATTTAACCATATATAGTGCCCATTTTAGATATAAACACTATATATTGTGATTGTGTTAGTTTTTACGCAAAGCTTGATGATAAAAAAAGCAGCCAAAATTTATTTTCAAAATGTGTAAATTTAGTCGATCCTGAGTTGATTTTTAAAAATTTCAACTTCAATGAATGATCAAAGGTTAATGCCTACTAACACAAATACGTTATCCCAACGTTATCCACAAATAGGGGCAATTATGCCCCTTGCAAATCAACTCAGACCACACTATCTTGTGATCTCTAAATTGAACAACACCAGATATTGTGGCCAAATGTTATTCAATTAAATTTACCTCATTGGGTAAAACTTATAAAAAATGAGCACTACTTCTCTTTTTGAGACGTACAACATTGGTCAAAAATACATTATCCCCAAGGAATACAGGCAAAGCTATGAACCAACAGTTATCTGTAAGCAAACGTGACGGGCGCAAAGAGCCTCTTGATCTTGATAAGATCCATCGCGTTATAGAATGGGCCGCCGAAGGTTTAAATAACGTTTCGGTTTCACAGGTTGAATTAAAGTCACATATTCAATTTTATGATGGTATTCGTACAAAAGATATTCACGAAACGATTATCAAAGCGGCTGCCGATCAGATTTCTAAAGAATCACCTGATTACCAGTATCTTGCTGCGCGTTTAGCTGTATTCCACTTACGTAAAAAAGCATACGGTCAATTCGAGCCTCCACGTTTATTTGATCACGTAACAAAAATGGTGAGTGATAAACGTTACGATGCTCACTTACTTGCTGATTATACAGAGCAAGAATTTGACGAATTAGACGAATACCTTGACCACTCACGCGATCTTAATTTTAGTTACGCTGCAGTTAAGCAATTAGAAGGTAAATACCTAGTTCAAAACCGTGTAACGGGTGAAATTTATGAAAGCGCACAGTTTTTATATATTTTAGTGGCTGCAAGCTTATTTGCAGATTACCCACGAGAAACACGAGTTTCATATATAAAACGTTTTTACGACGCGGTATCGTTATTTAAAATTTCATTGCCTACACCAATCATGGCTGGTGTACGTACGCCTACTCGTCAATTTAGCTCTTGCGTACTTATTGAATGTGGCGACAGCCTTGATTCAATCAATGCTACATCGTCAGCTATTGTAAAATATGTTTCTCAGCGTGCTGGTATCGGTATTAATGCTGGTCGTATCCGTGCATTAGGAAGCCATATCCGTAATGGCGAAGCATACCACACAGGTTGTATCCCTTTTTACAAGCACTTTCAAACAGCTGTTAAGAGTTGTTCACAAGGTGGTGTTCGCGGCGGCGCAGCAACCCTATTCTACCCGCTATGGCATTTGGAAGTAGAGAACCTTTTAGTTCTTAAAAATAACCGTGGTGTTGATGACAACCGTGTTCGTCATTTAGATTACGGCGTACAGTTTAATAAGTTAATGTATTCTCGTTTGATTAAAGACGATTACATTACGTTATTTAGCCCATCAGACGTGCCAGGTCTTTACGATGCGTTTTTTGAAGATCAAGACGAATTTGATGCGTTATATGTTAAATATGAACAAGACGAGTCAATTCGTAAAAAGCGTATTAAAGCCATTGAATTGTTCTCTGTGTTTGCACAAGAGCGTGCAAGTACTGGCCGCATATACTTACAGAATGTAGATCACTGTAATACACATAGCCCGTTTATAGCGAAAGTTGCGCCAATTCGTCAGTCTAACTTGTGTTTAGAAATTGCATTACCGACTAAACCACTTAACAACGTTAACGACGAAGAAGGCGAAATTGCATTATGTACACTGTCTGCTTTCAACTTAGGTGCGCTTGAGTCTCTAGATGAACTAGAAGAGCTTGCGGAGCTAGCTGTACGTGCACTCGATAATTTACTCGACTTCCAAGACTACCCAGTACCAGCTGCCAAAAACGCAACAATGGGACGTCGTACGTTAGGAATAGGCGTAATCAACTATGCCTACTACTTAGCTAAAAATGGTAAGCGTTATTCAGACGGCAGTGCAAATGCACTAACACATAAAACATTCGAAGCTATTCAATACTACTTGATGAAAGCGTCAAACGAACTTGCAAAAGAACGTGGTGCATGTCCTAAGTTTAACGAAACAACGTATTCTCAAGGTATTATGCCTACAGATACGTATAAAACAGACTTAGATAAAATTTGTGATGAGCCACTGCATCTTGATTGGGATGCACTGCGTAAAAGCATACAAGAACACGGTATGCGTAACTCAACACTAAGCGCATTAATGCCATCAGAAACGTCATCGCAAATCTCGAACGCAACAAATGGTATCGAGCCACCACGCGGTCACATTAGTGTTAAAGCAAGTAAAGATGGTATTTTAAAACAAGTTGTACCTGAGTACGAACGTTTGAAAGACAACTATGAGTTACTTTGGGACATACCTTCTAATGATGGTTACTTACAGCTTGTCGGTATCATGCAAAAATTTGTTGACCAAACTATTTCTGCAAACACAAATTATGATCCAAATAAATTTGAAGGCGGTAAAGTACCTATGAAAGTCTTATTAAAAGACTTACTTAGCGCTTACAAATTGGGGGTCAAAACATTGTATTACCATAATACCCGTGATGGCGCATCTGATGCACAAGACGACACTCCAGAAGTGGAAGATGACGATTGTGCAGGCGGCGCGTGTAAAATATAGTCGTTAATTTTATCTTAAGCGGGCATGCAGCCCGCTTTGTTCTGATAGTTTTTTGAGTGATAAACATGTCTTATACTACTTTTAGTCGTAATCATAATAACCAAATGCAAGAGCCAATGTTTTTTGGCCAGACCGTTAACGTATCGCGTTACGATCAACAAAAATATCCTATTTTTGAAAAGTTAATTGAAAAGCAACTGTCTTTCTTTTGGCGACCAGAAGAAGTAGATGTGAGTAAAGACCGTTTAGATTTTCAGGCGCTACCAGAGCATGAAAAGCATATATTTTTAAGTAACTTAAAATATCAAACACTGCTTGATAGTGTACAAGGCCGCTCTCCTAACGTTGCGCTACTACCTATCGTGTCTATTCCAGAACTTGAAACCTGGATAGAAACGTGGGCATTTAGTGAAACAATTCACAGCCGTTCATACACCCACATTATTCGTAACGTAACACAATCACCAGAGCTTATTTTTGATGACATCGTTAGCAACGATAAAATTAGCGAGCGCGCTGATGCAGTAACGACTTATTACGATGATTTAATTAACTCTGTTTCACTTTACAACCTTTACGGTGAAGGCAAGCATGAAATCAACGGTAAAACAGTGGTTGTAAACTTATTCGAGCTGAAAAAGAAACTTTACCTCGCTATGATGTCGGTAAATATTCTTGAAGCAATTCGTTTTTATGTCAGCTTTGCTTGTTCATTTGCATTTGCTGAGCGTGAACTTATGGAAGGTAACGCTAAGATAATTAAACTAATTGCACGTGACGAAGCACTTCATCTTTCGGGTACACAGCATATTTTAAATATCATGCAAGACGGCAAAGACGATCCAGAAATGGCAATCGTTGCAGCTCAATGTCGCGATGAAGCAATTAAAATGTTTGTACAAGCTGCCGAGCAAGAGAAAGAATGGGCAGAGTACCTATTCAAAGATGGCTCTATGATTGGCTTAAACAAGCATATTTTATGTCAGTATGTTGAATATATTACTAACGCACGTATGACTGCTATTGGTTTGCCAGCCCAATTTGAAAACAACAGTAACCCTATCCCATGGATCAACTCATGGTTAGTGTCTGATAATGTTCAGGTTGCACCACAAGAGGCAGAAATTAGTTCATACCTTGTAGGTCAAATAGATTCACAAGTTGATGCTGCTGAATTTGGTGACTTTGACTTATAATGAATAACGAAACGACTGCAAGTGTTACACTTGCAGAAAACAGCCAGCGCATTGAATATAGCCCTGGCTGCCCTTCTCTTTTACACTGCTTAGAATCTCAAAAAATAGACGTTGCTTATCAATGTCGTGAAGGCTACTGCGGTGCTTGCAGAGCAACTTTAGTATCTGGCAATGTTCAATATAATGAAGAGCCACTCGCGTTTGTTCGTGATGGTGAAATACTTTTATGCTGTAGCAAGCCAAACGGCAATATAAGTATTAATCTAAAATAATTAATAGCTTTATAGCAGCACCCATCTTTACTGGGCATTATAATGTTTATTAGTAAAACGATAATGACCAGTAATCTTATAATCAAATAGCATTCCGCTTATTTCTGGTCCTCGCCCTATATTATGTACAATTTGAACATTCTCGGCGCTGCTTAAAGCTTCCGTAACAACCATGCCTATATGGGGTAAGTTACCGGGTAACATCCAAGTAACTATATCACCAACTTTGTAATCACGTGAGTTACTTGAAATAGCTAACTCTGTGCCATGACGCTTAAAAAATACTTGAAGGTTAGGTACACGCCTGTGATCAATATTTTTATCTGGTTTTTTTAAACCCCAAATTCGCTCAGACGGATACCTCGCAAAATTTGCTCGGATATCTTCATGTACTCTTTGTTGTAAATCCACACCCAATTGGCGGTAAGCACGAATAATAACATCGGTACACACACCAATATTACTTGGTACATCACCACCGGGATAGGTCATTGAATAATAACTGCCGTCATAAGTAATATTGTGTGTTGTTCTTTCAATCAGTGCTGCGGATATTTGCTGATTGAAAGAGTTAGCAAACAAACAAAAAGGTAAAAACGTAAATAAATATAAACCGTATTTAAACATAATCACCCTTTTAAAAACGCTATACGCCAAAGCTTTAATTAGCCTTCTTCTTCAACAAGTGACTCTAACAAGTCATGAATCTCTGCTTTAAGTTCTTTGTCTTCTATTTTATTTGCACTGACTTTGGCACTTTGAAGATTTTTTATAGCCTCTTCTTTTTGGCCCATCTCAAGTTGTAGTGTCGCCATAGAAAAAGCAACCGACGACATATGGTCTTTATTATTAATAGCAATAGATTTTGCTAGCGCCTTTTCGTAAGTAGTAATAGCGTCTTCTAACTCCTCTGTAAAATCAGCCAGTGTTTCCCACTGAACAGGATGATCTTTAGAGGTATTTTCGTTTTCTTCACAAATTGCTTTTAGTTTAGAAAAAAGTAACTCAAAGCGTTTACGATCATTTTTATTCGCCGCACTCATTAATTCTTCAGCCAAATCATGTACCGCTTTGTATACTTTTGTATTCATCATTACGTATCACCCTTAATGTATTTATGCTTAAAATAGCAAAATATAAATTTAAATGGCTCATTAAATATGCCCTTAGGCCGATCATACAACATTAAAGTATATAGCAAACGATTTAACTACAGGGGCAGTAGTTAAAAATGTATTTTGATGAGGTTTATCTATTTTATAGGTAGTAAAACCCTCTATAAGGCTTAACTATAGTGGATTTGTAAATATCAGAACGAAAAAAAGAATATTTGGTAAGCTCTTTCAGGCTATAAACTTAAATGCTTAGGGTTAATAAAAAATAATAATTTCAAACAATTTAACACGAGCTGTTAAACTAATAATTGTAGAAATTATATAAAGATGAATAAAGCATGAAAGAGTGTAACCAGTGTGGTAAATGCTGTACCAAATATGGTGGTGGTGACCTCGACGTATCATCAGAAGAAATTGAAATGTGGGCGCTCTTTAATCCCGAAATTTATCAATATGTACAAAACAATAAAATTTGGTTTGAGCCGAACACAGGTGATAAATTAAATAACTGCCCATTTTTAGCAATTGAACCTAAAAAAGATGAAGGTGATCGCGATAAATTCATATGTAATATTTACCTAGACCGACCTGAAGATTGCCGCCAATACCCTAGCCTAATAGCCGAAATGCTACGTGACGAATGTGAAATGCTAGAGCCTACTGACTTAAAAAACCAAAAACGTGCACAATACAAGCTTGATGTACTAATGATTGATAGCAGATAAAATACCAACCTGAGTGATTTATCATCATTTTTAGTTGATTAAACGCAAATGCAAAAGTTATAGTATAACATTGTTGATTCAAAAATTATGAACTGTTATATTATATCACAACATGTAATCACCAAATAATTTACCAATGACAAAGTTAACATTAATTTCTTCTGCCATTTTATCGGTTTTATGCACCCAATCCGCCCTAGCTGCAACAATAACAGGTAAGGTAATAAACGATAAAAATCAACCTATTGAAAACGCTTCCATTCATGTTCATGGAAAAAATCAAACTATAAAAAGTAATGAGCTTGGCGAATTCTCAATTGAAATTGACGCTAACAGCCAACTTCATATCAGTAAAGACAACTACGTAGATTCAAGAATAACGGTGACTGAATCGTCAAACAATGTCACGGTTTCACTTTTACCAACCTCGGTTGAAACCGTTGTGGTTTATGCATCCGCGCTACACAAAAGCAGCTTAGAAATGATTTCACCGGTAAGCGTTCTGTCGGGTGATGAGTTAAGAAATAAATCTAAACCAACACTTGGCGAAACACTAAAAGGTTTACCTGGTGTTAATGCAAGCTACTTTGGCCCTGTATCCTCAAGCCCTATTATTCGAGGTTTAGATGGTCCTCGCGTTAAAATCACCCAAAACGGATTAGATGCTAGTGATGCGTCGCGCATTGGACCAGACCATGCAACCTCAAGCGACAGCTTAGCAGCTGAACAAATTGAAGTACTTCGTGGACCAAGTACACTTTTGTATGGCTCAGGTGCAATTGGTGGTGTGGTAAATGTGGTTGATAACCGTATTCCAACGAGTAATTTAGATGATTTAACCGGTGCCGCTGAGTACAGCCATGACACGGTTTCTAACTCAAATACCGTGGCCGCAAAACTAGAAACAGGAAATGACGGATTTAACTTTCATTTTGATGGGACTAAACGCAGTGGCGATGACTATGAAACGCCTACATTTACAGTAACTGACGAAGATGGCGACATAGAAACTGAAAACTCAGTAGAAAACACGTTTATTGATAGCGAAACACTAAATTTTGGTACTAGCTACGTTGGCGAGCACCTTACTGTTGGATTTTCTTACGGTAGTATAGAAACTGACTATGGAATACCTGGACATGAACATCATCATGAGCATGATCACGAAGGTGAAACTGAAGAAGAACATGCAGAACATGAGGATGAAGAAGAAGGCGAAGAAGCTGTTTTTGCACAGCTAGAGCAAGACCGTTGGCAAGGCTTAGTCAGTTATGCGCTTCACAATAACTGGATAGAGACAATCAACCTACGTATAGGTTATACAGACTATTCACACAGTGAAATTGAAGATGGTGAAATTGGTACCACGTTCACTAATAAAACTACCGAAGCGCGTTTAAACGTAGAACATAAGTTCGCGGACTGGCATGGTATGTTAGGCTATCATTACAGCAATTCTGACTACGACGCAATTGGTGATGAAGCATTTACTCCAGCAAGTATAACAACCTCAAATGCACTTTATGTGTTAGAAGAACGCGTGTTTGGTGATGTTACTTTAGAGCTTGGTGCTCGTATTGAAGATTACAAAATTGAAAGTAATATATCTTCAGCTGAGCATCATCATGAACATGATGAAGAATTTGAAGAATTTGAAGAAGAACATGAAGAAGAGATAATTGCCTACAGTGAAAGCTTTACTAACGTAAGTGCATCTGCAGGGGCTATTTGGCAATATACGCCAGGACAAAGTTTAGCACTGAGCCTATCTCATTCTGAGCGTGCGCCGCTTTCTGCTGAGCTGTTATCTAATGGCCTACACATTGCTACAGGTACTTACGAACTTGGCTTAGGTTACCACATCGAAGATAACGAAGCCCACTTTGAACCTGAGGACATCAAACAAGAAAAATCAACTAACCTTGATTTAAGCTTTAGACGCTTTAGTGGAGATTTTGGTTACACTGTAAACTTTTTCTATAACGATATTAAAAATTTCTATTTCCAAGAAAATACGGGCTTAGTTTACGATGAAGAAGAGGGGTTAGAATCAGCTGTTGGTGCACACGACGATGTAGTAGCTGTTTACCAATTTAAAAGCAAAGATGCAGAGCTCTATGGATTTGAGTTCGATGCACACTACCAAATTACACCAAACACAATGGTTAAAGTATTTGGTGACTCTACCCGCGCTAAACTTAAAAGTGATGAAGGCAACTTGCCGCGTATACCTGCAAATAAGTTAGGCTCTGAGTTACAGTATGATTTAGGTAAATTGCAACTAACGTTAACTGGCACACATTACTTCGATCAAAATGATATCACTGCGTTTGAAAGCCGAACGGATGGTTATACTTTATTTGATGCTCAAGCTAACTACCAATTAGGGTTAGGTGCTGTTGATGCTCAATTTTATATAAATGTTGATAACCTGACTGATGAGCTTGGGTTTGTTCATACCTCATTTATAAAAGATAAAGCCCCTCTTCCAGGTAGAAATATTCGCTTGGGTGTTCGCGGCTACTTTTAATCATTAAAAGCTATGCTTTGACATTAAAGTGTTTAATTAATAACTCCCTTTTGAAACCGCATTTTTAAATGCGGTTTTTTTAATGACTTGCTTTGTAATTGGCGTTTGGCGTTTGGCGTTTGGCGTTTGGCGTTAATCATTTTAAAAGTGACTGTTCGTATTGCCTGACAATAATTAAAGGTAATTTTTAATAGGCACAAAAAAACCGCGCTATAAGTAAGCGCGGTTTTTTAACTAACTTAATAATGACTATTAAGAAAGGATTTCGTGTAGCTCAACGTCAAATACAAGCGTTGAGAAAGGTGCAATTGCAGCACCTGCACCACGTTCACCATAAGCTAGCTCATGAGGAACGTAAATACGCCATTTAGTGCCTACTGGCATCATTTGTAACGCTTCAGTCCAACCTTTGATCACGCCACCTACTGGGAATTCAGCTGGTTGACCGCGCTCGTAAGAGCTATCAAATACTGTACCGTTAATTAATGTACCGTGGTAATCAACACGTACTGTAGACTCAGCAGTTGGCTTTTCGCCTTCACCTGTTGCTAATACTTCATATTGAAGACCAGACTCAGTAACAGTGATTTCAGGACGTTTTGCGTTTTCTTCTAAGAATGCAATACCTTCAGCAGAAAGTACTTTTGACTCTTCTTCACGACGAGCTTGAATCTCTTCGTTAACTTTTTCAAATGCAGCTTGGATCTCTGGGATCTCAACTTGAAAAGCGCTACCTGCGTACGCATCTTTCATGCCTTCAAACACTGAATTTAGGTTTAAGCCTTCAAAAGGATTAGACTTAAGTTGCTCACCCATTTGTAAGCCAATACCGTAACTTGCTTTTTCAGCATCTGTAGTAAAATTATCTGACATAATGTGTTTTTCACGTTTTGTTAGTTAAAAGACATGAGTATGCTATCACAAAATAACGCACGTTTGGTGCTAGTTTTTATTGAGTTTTACCTTTAACAGACCAACAATAAAGCAACTAAGTATCAAACTGAATAAAAATCCAGCAAGCAATGAAAAAGTTAATAAACTAGCGGTGCCGCCAATAATAATTGGTACAGCGACTAATCCAACTACACCAATAAATACTGAGGCAACTAGGGGCCATTTTGTATCGTACTTAGTAATTAAGTGGGCCACTAAAATATTAAAACCTACACCATATGCAAACGCTGTAATTAATGGGTGTTCTGGTTGTGCATCGGCTGCCATTTTAATTAGTACGCTCATGCCGCTTTGGTAACAGTAACCAAACACGGTCCATAAAAGAATGTGTTTTAAAAGCTGTGCACTCATAGGAATAGTTGCGTTGTCTGTCATTTATCAAACCCCAGATAGCAAAAAACCGCCATAAGGCGGTTTTTTAAATAATGGTGGAGAGATAGGGATTTGAACCCTAGATAGGCTACAAACCTATGCCGGTTTTCAAGACCGGTGCATTCGACCACTCTGCCATCTCTCCGTACGGCGCGAATAATATGGGTTATCGAGATATTTGTAAAGCTTTAAATGTAAAAAAATAAAATTTAATCTAATAGCGTAAAAAACTATCACTTATTCATTTAAAGATTTTAAAAATAGCGGTTACTAGTAATACTGTTTAGGCCTACGCGCAATCCAAGAACACACTAAGCAAACCAATAAGCTCAATGAGAAAAAAGTAACCCCTTGAAAAATTAAATCAAAACGGTTTAAATCGTCACTTGGCACAATGACAAACATAAAAGTAGGCAGAATACTTAACATAAGCACATAACAACACACTTTAAATGCGCGTCCAAAATCAAATCGTTTAGATTGTTGCATCCACCAAGTAAGTAATACCAATACACTGACAGCTGAACCGGCAATAAAAGGGGCTGCATTTGTACTCATTGCTACATATAACGTAACAAACGCACCTAAAAGGCCCCAAATTGACCAAGCGAGCCAGTTTTCTTTTTCACGTAAAAATAAATTTCCCATAATTTAAGTCTTCTTTATCGTTATTATTTTGAGACTCTCCATACATTATCAAAAAACAACCGATTAAAAAACAATCTGCAGAAGAATTATCAAGTTATTTAGCATCCATGCCCTTCTTGCAGTTTCTCACTGACAATAATAATCAGCGGTTAAAATTTACACTCTATTATAAGTGACCCTATATGTATGTAAAAGTTCACACTTATTTATAAATCCGTAAAATAAGCTTCTGGCTTATGCCTTGGTGACTTTTTACAATCGACGGCAGGTGTACCTATATACAAGTAACCCACAATTTCATCTAACTCGTTTAAATTAAGCGCTAGCTTAACCGCATTACTTTGTGCAAAATAACCCGTGCGCCAAATACCCCCTAACCCTTGTGCAAATGCGGCTTGTTGCATTGCAAGTACGCTACACCCTGCGCTTTGCACTTGCTCGATACGAGGAACTTTAGGATGTTGTTGATATTTAGCAATGGCGATGATGATCATTGGAGCACGAAGCGGTAATTCTTTAGCTCGGTTTATAACTTTATCTTCTTGTTGCTCTGCCACAGCACTCTCGTGGTAAATCGACCCTAACTTTTCACGCGCTTGCCCTTCAACAACAATAAATTGCCATGGCGCTATGCAACCATGATCGGGGACACGAAGTGCAGCTTGTTTAATAATATTAAGCTGCTCAATTGATGGGCCAGGCTCTGTTAGTTTTGAGTCGGATTGGCGAGTTAATAAAAGCTCAATAGCGTCCATAATTATTTCTCGATATTTAAAACGCTAGGGTAACATTTTAAGTCTGTGTTGATAAATATTGAAATAAAAACGCCAGCAAAAAATAATTTTTGCTGGCGTATATAAACTTACGTTAAATTTACTCTTTAAAGACACTTCTTCTGAGCCAATAATCAACGCTTACAAAACGCCCACCTCCGGTGAAAAATAAACTCAGGAGCATTGCGAAATAAATGGCAGCAAATTCTATCCCATTATTTAAAATTGAAGGTTTACCTTTTTCGTACAGGTAATCTACAAACCCATGCTCATCGACTATTGATCGTATTTTGCCAATTCGCTCTTGTACTTCAACTGAGTTTTCAAGACTTTCTTTGGCGCCGGGTATAGACAACCAATCAAGTACCTGAGCTGCACTCGTGTCAGGGTTAGTCGGAGCAATTGCAAACCAGCCGTTGTGCCAATGCACTGATGTTGCAGCAACAACCATAGTAAACATTAGAGGAATACTTACGAGGCGAGTCAATAGGCCTAATAATAAAAACCAACCTCCCAAAAATTCGCTCCAACCAGCTAAAAATGCAAGTAAGTCGGGAAACGGTAAACCCAAGCCCCATTCACTATTTCCAAACCATTGCACAACATCAGGTGATGCTAATAAATTATTGAAAAAGCCAGTAGCATCGCCGCTGATGGCGAGCTTATTATAACCCGCGATAATCATCACAGGGGCTAAAATTAATCTAAAAAGTAAAGGAGGTAACCCATCTAAAAATGATAGTTTACCTATTGCAGCTACATAGAAGCGAGTCAGTGTGTTCATGCGTATCCTGTGTTTAATGTTTATTTAGTTATAGACTATAAACAACCAAGACCGCATGAATTACCAAACTATTTCAACTTGTCGAAAGGTTAAATACTTCTCGCTATTTGAAGGGCTTCAAAAATAGCGCGCTTAGCATCAATTGCAGCAGCGAGTTTAGCGCCACCAATAACGTGTACTTTAGCGTTTTCAGCATGAGGCTTTACAACTTCATCATTTGAAACTTGACCAATACACGCAATAACAGTGTCGACCGGTAAAACCTGAGTTTCACCACCAACTGTAATAGTTAAACCCTTGCTATCAAAGCTTTGATACTGACAATCTGCAATTTGTTTTACACCATGCTGCTTAGCTACTTGACGATGGATCCAACCTGTTGTTTTTCCAAGTTCACTACCAAATCGGCCAGCGCTTCTTTTTAACATGTACAACTGACGCTCGTCTTTGTGTGGCTTCGGTTCACATTCAATTCCCCACTGCGTTTTAAACTCATCAATGGTTTGTGATTTATGTTCACTTAAAAATGCCACCATATCAAAACCAATGCCGCCAGCACCTAAAATGGCAATAGAGTTGCCTAACTCGACTTCGCCACGAATTACTTCATCGTATGCAAATACGCGTTTGTTATCACCACATTTAATTGACGCCTCACGTGGGCGAACACCCGTTGCAAATACAATATCGTCGTACTGTGTCAGCATTGACTCGTTGTATGACGTTTCGAGTTTAACCGCTACATCTAAACGTTCTAGCTCATTAATAAAGTATGCCAGTGTATGATTAAAGTCTTCTTTGCCAGGTATTTGCATGGCTAAATTAAATTGGCCACCCATTTGCGCTTTTTGGTCAATCAAAGTGACCTTATGACCTTTTTGAGCCAAATAACAACTTGCGGATAAGCCAGCAGGGCCTGCGCCCACAACAAGTACATTTTTTGAGTTTGTCGCTTTATTGAGCGGGTAATCAAGCTCAAAAGCCGCTTGAGGATTAACCAAGCAGGTTGCACGTTTATTTTTAAATACATGATCTAAACAGCCTTGGTTACAGCCAATACAAATGTTAATTTGTTTTGTTTGATCGTTTTGATATTTATTAAAAAACTCAGGATCAGCTAATAAAGGTCTAGCCATTGATATGAGGTCGGCTTCACCTGCATTTAAAATGTCATTTGCAATGTCAGGTGTATTAATACGGTTTACTGCAATGACTGGAACGCTAACAACACTTTTTAAGCGCTTAGACGCTTCTTTAAAGGCTCCTGGTGGAACCATACTAGCAATCGTAGGAACGCGCGCTTCATGCCAGCCAATACCCGTATTAAAAATATCAACCCCGGCTTTTTCAAGCTCAGTGGCTTGAATAACCACTTCATCAGGAGTGGACCCATCAGGGATTAGATCCATAACCGACAGTCTAAATATAATTAAAAATTTATCAGATACTTTAGCCCTAACCGCTTTGACTATTTCAAGCGCTAGGCGCATTCTGTTTTCAAGGCATCCACCAAATTCGTCTTCGCGTTTGTTTGTGTGTGGCGCCATGAATTCATTAATCAAATAACCTTCAGACCCCATTACCTCAACGCCATCATACCCAGCTTTTTCAGCCATATAAGCAGAGTGCGCAAAGTCTTTAATCGTTTTTTTAATTGAGCTCAGTGACATTTCTTTAGGCTTGTAGGGATTAATTGGAGCCTGAATAGCACTAGGTGCCTGATTGAAAGGATGATAAGCATACCGACCCGCATGCAGTAACTGTAAACAAATTTTCCCACCATGTTTATGAACAGCGTCTGTGTATGCGCGATGCTTAAAAACATCATAATAACTGTTAAAAGAAGACGATATTGGCGTTAACTTGCCTCGCAGGTTCGGGCTATAGCCACCGGTAATGAGCATGGCTGTGCCGCCTTTTGCACGGGCTTCATAAAATGCACGTAAACGTTTTCTGTTATGCCATCCCTCTTCGAGGCCCGTATGCATTGAGCCCATAACTAATCTGTTTCGTAATTGTGTGTGTTTTAATTGTAGTTGTTGTTCTAACATCTCATGCCCCATTAACTGGTCTAACCTGTGTAGATTCACTAATTCTGCTTTAATGATAACGAATAAGCAATATTTGCATGTATTTAATTAATACTTAAGACACGCTTAAAATACGTACTCATCTCAAAATTACTATTTAATGCGAGCGTGTATAGCATAATAAATCCATTGTTTTCGGTAGCTTGAACGTATTTATAAACACTTCGTTACGATTTAGCAGTTAAATTTATATTTATTCTAGGATAAGATGAAACAAATGTATTAGCTGTACCAAATTAAGGAGCTATTTTGATAGCAAAAATTTTCAAAGGTATTTGGGCTGGAATAAACTTTTCTCGTCGATTAATAATCAACTTTTTGTTTGTGCTACTTGTTATTGTATTTATTGCAGGTATATCAAGCGATGATGATAAAATTATTGTAGAGGAAGGCTCTGTTCTTAGGTT